>DAOQNB010000359.1:0-2377 GCA_035335845.1 Acidobacteriota bacterium
CTATATTCGCGGGGTGACTGATCTTAACTCAAACCTACTCAAAGAAAAGCGGTGTGAAATCATCAACCTGCTCAAAACGCGCGGGGCGATGACGGTTGATGCTCTGGCAGCCGAACTCCATCTGACCAAGGTCAGCATTCGGCGGCACCTCGAGCTATTGGAGAAAGACGAACTGGTCATCTACCGCACAGAGTGGCGGGAACGCGGACGTCCACACCACCTGTATTCGCTCTCTGAAAAGGGCGAAAACCTGTTTCCGAAAACCTATGATGTGCTGGCCAAAGATTTACTCTCTGCCACACAGCGGTGTTTTGGAGAACGGGGCGTTCTCAAAGTCCTCAGCACCCGGGCCGAGGATATGGTGGCGGCAATTTTGCCTCAACTTGAAGGACTGATGTTTGAAGCACGGGTCGAAAAGCTGGCCAAAATCCTTTTGGAGCGCGGCTATCTGGCTGAGTGTCAGCCACTTCCCGATGGTTCATACTTACTGGTTGAACGCAATTGCCCAACCATTAGCATTGCCTACGAGTTTTCGCAAATTTGCCACCAGGAAAAACGGCTCTATGCCGAACTGCTTGGTTGTGAAGTCATTCGCGAACAACGTATTGCCGGGGGTGATCAGGTATGTGCGTATCGCATCCTGAAACCCCATTCACCTCAATCAACACTGGAGACTGAATCTTCATTGGGCGCCTCGGCACTCAATGGATTCAAGCAATCATCGTGAGTTTTTGGAAAACCGATAAAGTCAACGAACAACAGGTAGTCGAAGCCTTACGGGCGGTGAAAGACCCGGATTTGCATCGTGATGTCGTGAGTCTCAACATGATCCGCGATATCAAGATTCAAGGCACCGAAGTCGCCTTCCGATTTGTGCTGACCACCCCTGCCTGCCCGGTCAAAGAAAAGCTGGAAGATGACGCCAGGAAAGCCGTTTTGTCCATTCCCGGCGTCACCAAGGTTGAAATCAAAATGGATTCTGAAGTCCCGAAAGGACGCGGAATTCCAGAAAAAGAAGCCATCCACGGCGTGCGCAATATTATTGCTGTCAGTTCGGGCAAGGGTGGCGTTGGCAAATCAACCGTTGCTGTCAATCTGGCCGTTGCGCTTGGTCGCACGGGCGCCCGGGTTGGATTGCTTGATACCGATATTTATGGCCCCAACGTGCCAATCATGTTGGGTGTCAACGATGAACCCACGATTGTTGGTCGTCGCATTTTGCCCCGCGAAGCTCACGGAATTCGGTTTATGTCGATTGGATTAATCAATCGCGGAGACCGACCAGTCATTATGCGCGGCCCAATGCTGCACGGTGTCGTGCAGCAATTTCTTCGGGAAGTTGAATGGGGAGAACTGGATTATCTGGTGGTTGACATGCCGCCCGGAACCGGAGATGTCCAGTTGAGCCTGGCCCAGTTGGTGCCCGTTTCAGGTGCCGTGCTGGTCACAACTCCCCAGGAAGTAGCCCTGGCTGATGTTCGCAAGGCATTTAATATGTTTCGCCAGGTCGGGATTCCAGTTTTTGGAATCGTCGAAAACATGAGCTACTTCGTCTGTCCACACTCTGCCGAACCGATTTTTATCTTCGGACAGGGTGGCGGTGCCAAAATGGCGAAGGATTTTGACAGTACTTTTTTGGGTGAAGTGCCCCTGAGCATAAACGTTCGCCAGGGCGGTGACGTAGGGGTACCTGTAGTTATAGGCGAACCTGAGAGTATTCAGGCTCAAGCATTCTTCAAAATCGCCGAGGCGCTTGCAGCTCAAGTGAGCATCGCCGCAATCGAAGCGCCCAAGCTGCCTACACTAAACATTGGAGGGTAATCATGGTGCAAGTTGCCATTACGGAAGATAATCGTTTTTCCACATTCGTCAAAAGTAAAAAATCAGAAGCCTATCGTGATCTGGAAATGTGGCAGGAATGGTTTGCAGCCCGTGGAATTCCATCTGTCATTGCAAGTACTTCAAGCGGTTATGCCTTATATCGCGAAGGTCTGATTGAAGTTGATATCCACGACGATAGACCAGCCAGCGCTGTTGCGGCCTAATCCTTCGGAACCCTATCTCACCGGGTGCGGTGCTTTTCCTCTTGTTCAGGCCACAGGCCCTTCGTTTCGTTGAAAAGTGACTGGCTCCCTTTGAAGAAATATCAACCCCGCACGAGGCATCCCGATGTACTGGTTTCATCAGGATGCCTCGACTTGTTTTATATAGGGTTGAAGACATCGGACTTGAGGCTGAAGACATCGGGCCGAAGACATCGGGCTCGGGGCTGAAGACGACGGGCTGAAGACACTGGGCTAAGGACTTCGCAAGATTGAGATTGGGGTTACCCGCTTTCTTCAGCCCTGAGCTTGCAAATCTTCAGCCCGTTTTCTTC
>DAOQNB010000359.1:2477-6347 GCA_035335845.1 Acidobacteriota bacterium
AGCCCGAAGTTTTCAGCCCTGAGCTTGCGAATCTTCAGCCCGTTTTCTTCAGCCCGAAGTTTTCAGCCCTGAGCTTGCGAATCTTCAGCCCGTTTTCTTCAGCCCCCAGCCCGCTTTCTTCAGCCCTTTTCTTACACTATGACTTTTGTTTTTCCACAAATTTGGGCTCATCGAGGGGCGCGCTCCCAGGCGCCGGAAAACACACTGGCGGCGTTTCGTCGGGCCTTTGAACTAGGGGCCGATGGCATTGAACTGGATGTGATGTGTTGTGGAACAGGCGAACTGGTTGTGTTTCATGATTATGAGGTTTCACGGCTCACAACAGGCAAAGGCAAAACCGGGGAACTTTCTCTTCAGGCCCTGAAATCTCTGGATGTCGGCAGCCATTTCAGCCCTCAATTTGCTGGTGAACCTCCACCAACCCTCCCTGAAGTTTTGGATGCCCTTCCCCCAACCGCATCAATTAACATCGAAATCAAAAATGAAGCCATTCGGAGTGCTGGTGAGGAACAGATTGTCGTGAAATTGATTCGCCAGTACCGCCTGTTTGACCGCGCCATTGTTTCATCATTCAACCCATTTGTGCTGCGGCGGGTACGCAAACTTGACCCGCACATTCGGATTGGGTATCTCCACGAAGCCCACCCACGGTTGTATCTCCGCCCCAAAGCAGTTTCAACCTGGCTCCGGCCAAATGCGGTGCATCCAGAATTTACCGTGGTTACTTCAGAAATGATTCGACAGGCTCATCAACGCGGAGTTGCGGTTCATGCCTGGACTGTTAACGAAGTTGAGGTTATGCGTCGCTTGATTGAGTGGGGTGTGGATGCGTTGATTACTGATTTTCCGGAACGCGCCCTGAAACTCAAAGCTGAATACCTGACCGGAAACGAGTAACCTCGTTCCCAGAGTCTGTGCTTGCTGATCGGTTATCACCCCTCGACAGCGGCTCACAATCGGCCATCTGCCCGCTCAGTTAAAATCTCACACTTCAAAGGCACCACGGTGGCTTGTCTCACTTTCCTTTTGGAGAATCCCCCTGCTCGTGATACAAAGATCAGTTTTTCTCTGTTGATTTAATTGAAAGAAAGGAATCTTTGAAACATCGTATGATTTCACCTCATGGAGGTCGCCTCATTCACAGAGTTGCTACACCCGAAGTTCGTGCCGAACTACTTGACCGGGCAGCTTCCCTTCCTCGCTTGACCCTTGGTTCACGTGAAATTTCAGATTTGGAAATGATTGCTGATGGTGCATTGTCACCGCTCGAAGGTTTTATGAACCGCGCTGACTATGAAAGTGTCCGCGATCATATGCATCTGGCATCTGGGCTTCCGTGGTCAATTCCGATTACTCTTTCAGCCACCACTGAACAAGCCGCTCAGTTTAACGAAGGCCAGGAAATCGCCCTGTACAATGGCGATGACGAGTTGCTGGCAGTGATGAACCTGGAAGAAAAATCTCCCTATACTCAGGCAGATAAAGAACGAGAAGCCGAAAAAGTCTATCGCACCACTGATGCCGCTCACCCCGGCGTCAAAGCGGTCTATGATATGGGAGACGTGTTGCTGGCCGGGCCAATTACGCTTGTCAATCACCTGACTGGCCTTCCTTTTGCTGATCATCGGCGGACGCCAGCTCAAACCCGAGCCGCTTTTGCCGAACGTGGCTGGGAACGTGTGGTCGGATTCCAAACGCGCAATCCGGTCCACCGGGCTCATGAATACATTCAAAAAGTTGCCCTTGAAATTGTTGATGGCCTGATGCTCCACCCACTGGTTGGTGACACCAAATCTGACGATATTCCAGCGGATGTCCGCATGAAGTGCTATCAGGTATTGCTCGACAATTACTATCCACAAAACCGGGTTCTGCTGTCCGTCTTTCCCGCCGCCATGCGCTACGCCGGGCCACGCGAAGCAATTTTTCACGCGATTGTCCGCAAAAACTATGGCTGCACCCATTTTATTGTGGGTCGCGACCATGCGGGCGTGGGCAATTACTATGGCACGTATGACGCCCAGTTGATCTTTAAGGAATTTGATGCCCGTGCACTGGACATCACCCCGCTGTTCTTTGAACACACAGTTTTTTGCCGCAAATGTGGCAGCATGGTTTCCCCAAAAACCTGCCCACACGGAAACGAACATCACGTGTTCCTGTCAGGCACCAAAGTTCGCGAAATGCTCCAGCGAGGCGAAATTCCACCGGTTGAATTCACCCGCCCCGAAGTTGCCGAAATCCTGATTGAGTCAATGCGAAGTGCCAGCGCAACAGCCTAATCTGTATTCGTACCTGGTGCTTTGTACCTGGTGCTTGGAAAGTATTGGTTCCTAAGCACTAAGTACAAAGTACCGGATACAAAACACCAGACACCTCATCCTCTCCTACGTTCTATCCACTCTATGAAAAAGTACTTTGGAACCGATGGTATTCGCTGTGTGGCCGGTGAATTTCCATTGCAACCACGCGCCCTGAATGTTTTGGGGGCTACCCTGGTGACAGAATTTTCTCACCGACTTGGACGGCAACCGTCTTTTGTCGTTGGTGGTGATACCCGAGAGTCCACATCGTGGATTGCTGGCGCCCTGGGTTGGGGAATTCGGTCAGCAGGTGGAAAGCTGGTCTCAGCCGGAGTTATTCCAACGCCTGGTGTCGCGTATTTGACTTCCGCGATGAAATTTGACGCCGGTGTGGTGATCTCAGCTTCGCACAACCCCTTTCAAGACAACGGGATCAAGATTTTCTTCCCAAGCGGCCAGAAACAAGATAATGCCCTGGAAACGGCTCTGGAGCTGGCACTTGAATCGCTTGCCCATGAAATGCCCGATCAGACTGACAGCGGGGAGTCACTTGACCTTCGAACCGATGACAACCTTTCGGCACGCTACCTTGAATTTCTCTGTTCTGAAATTGGAAAGGGGCTTTCACTGTCAAAGCTAAAACTGGCTGTGGATTGTGCTCACGGCGCCGCCAGCTATTATGCCCGGGTGATCTTTGAAAGCCTTGGGGCTCACGTTCATACCATTGGGGTTGATCCAGATGGAAAAAACATCAATTTGAATTGTGGGTCACTCCACCTGGAGAACCTCCAGGCGCTGGTTCAAGAAATTGGGGCGGATTTGGGAATTGCCTTTGATGGTGATGCTGACCGCTGTCTGTTTGTTGATCACAAAGGCAATCTGGTGGATGGAGATGCGACACTGTTTCTGATGGCAAAATGGCTGGATGAACAGGAAAAACTCGCTCCACGGCAGGTCGTTGCCACCGTGATGAGCAACCTCGGCCTGGAACTGGCGCTCCGGGATCGTGACATTGAACTGATCCGGGCGAACGTTGGCGACAAATATGTGCTTGAAGAACTCCTGCGGACAGGTGCGCTGGTCGGCGGTGAACAATCAGGCCATATCATTTTTCCCCAAATTGGTCTGGCTGGTGACGGAATGGTCACCGCGCTTCAAATTCTCAGGATTGTGGCCGAAAAACAACAATCACTGGCTGAGTTAACCCAGGAATTAACCACTTGCCCACAAATCCTGATCAACGTTCGTGTTCGTGAAAAAATCCCATTCGCCCAGGTTCCAGCCATTGCCGAGATGGCGCACCAGATTGAAAATCACTTTGCTGGTCGGGGAAGACTCCTGCTTCGATATTCTGGAACTGAAAAACTCGCGCGGGTGATGGTCGAAGGCGAAAATCTGGAAGATGTCACATCTCAGGCTCAAACCCTGGCGGCAGTCATTCAAAAGGAACTGGGGCAAAACTGAAGAATGAAGAATTGAGAATGAAGAATTGAGAATGAAGAATGAAGAAAATTCTTAGTTCTTGGTTCTTGGTTCTTGGTTCTTGGTTCTTGGTTCTTGGTTCTTG
>DAOQNB010000360.1:0-6329 GCA_035335845.1 Acidobacteriota bacterium
CGCGACGCGGAATATACTCGCCCCGGTCATATTGCCTTCGGGATTGGGGGTTGCCTAAAACCTGATAGGCTTCGGCCACTTTTTGAAACGTTGCCTTGGCTTCTGGAGCGTGGCTGACATCCGGATGATGTTGGCGTGCCAGCCGACGAAACGCAGAACGAATCTCGCGTTCGGTTGCCGTTCGCGAGACACCCAAAATCTGGTACAGGTCATCCATACGTGCTCTAGCGACCTCCTTATCAGGAAAATATGGATTTTGGGAAGGTAGAAATTTGCGGTTTGCCAGCCGCATTATAAAAGCGAAAAGGAAAATAGCGAAGCGTGAATAGCGATGAACAAGAAGAAAAAACCGCTGTATGTTGCGTTTTTTCCAAAACTTATTTCACCTCTCCAAACTCACATTGGCGGCACCACTTTTTGATCCAGGGGCAACCTTGCTATTCTGGATTTCAAACTGGCACTGGCTTTCACTCAATCCCACCAATTTTATGATTTTGTGACGTCGCTATTTCACTCTCTCCACATATGAAACGAACTTATGGCAACCTGCTGTTTTTCTGGTCAATCCTCCTGCTCATCGCTGGCTGGTCGGTGCCCGTACAGGCTGAAAATCAATTCTGGATTATTGGACCAGCCATTACGGATCCGGCCATCAATACCGCCACTGAATCCCACTATCTCTACCTCAGCCGATCCGTTCAACATCGGAACCAGCTCTTCCTTTTCTTTCCGGGTACGGGTGCAATTCCACGCAACTATCTCAAGATCTGCAATACAGCGGCTGATATGGGGTACCACGTGATCAATCTCCGCTATCCAAATGCTGAAGCCGTCAATCAGCTTTGTGGAACCAGAGCGGATCTGGATTGTTATGAGCAGGTTCGAGCTGAAGTAATTGATGGCACTGACCGATCACCGCTCGTTCAAGTTAATCGAGCCAATTCAATTGAAAACCGGCTGATTAAGCTCCTCCAATATATGGAGCGAACCTATCCTGGAGACGGCTGGGGTCAATATCTTGATGCTGACGGTCAGCCACGATGGGACCTGATTGTTACCAGCGGTCACTCACAAGGTGGCGGACACGCTGCCCTGCTGGCGAAATATCACCGGGTGGCCCGGGTCGTTATGTTTGCCGCCATGGATTTTAATTTTTTGCTTGGCAAACCCGCCAACTGGATCGGGACCAACAATGCCACGCCGACATCTGAGTACTATGCGTTTTCCCACGAACGCGATGAGCTGGTCAGTTTTTCGATTCTTTCAAACTCAATTTATCCAGCCTATGGAATGACGGCCTTTGGTCCAGTTACCAGTGTTGAGGCAACACCGCTGCCGTTTGAAAACACCCATCTCCTGTCAAGCAATCGCACGGTCCCGAACAACCCTTCTATCAACGAATACCATAGCGTTATTGTCTTTGACCCGGTGGTTCCAACTGTTGATGGGCGACCAGCCTATGAATCGGTTTGGAAATACCTGTTGGAAACTGATATCACACCACCACCGCCACCGACCGACACAACCGCACCAACCGTTCAGGTCTTTAGCCCGAGTTCCGGGCAAATCATTGAATCCGCCCCCAATGCGCAAATTTTCGTCACCTGGAACGCCAGTGACAACGTCGGTGTAACCAGGCAATCCATCGTGTTTCGTGGTCAGAAAAGTGGGGTGAACTTTGAAGACACCATCGCCACTGGTTTGACCGGGGACTTGCGCTCATTTTCGATTGCAGTCCAGCCAAATGATACAGTTTCCGGTGCCCAAATCACGGTCAACGCTGAAGATCAGGCTGGCAACCAGGGCCAGGGAAAATCAGGGCTCTTTGCCATTACGCCGCCACCAGATACCCAGCCTCCGCAAGTTTCGGCAGTGACACTTTCGAAAACCAAAGTGAAGCGTAAGAAAGACCCAGGCCTTGGGGTGTCCTGGACTTCAATGGATAACCGAGAGGTAATCAACCACACGGTGAACCTGTTACCAGCCGCTCAATCGGCCCCAGTTCAACTGATAACGGGCCTGGCTGGCAACATACAGGCTTTTTCAGTGACGATTCCTGGTGGAGTGGCTAAAACCAAACAGGCCGTGATTCAGGTGGTTGCCACTGACGCGGCTGGCAACCAGGGACAGGGGGTGAGCAATCAGTTTGTTATTAAATGACGGGGCTGAAGACTTCGGGCTGAAGACTTCGGGCTGAAGATTTCGGGCTCAGGGTCAGCGGTTGAAGATGACTGGACTAAAGATTGACCCGGCTTCTTCAGCCCCGAGGTTACGAGTCTTCAGCCCATTTTCTTCAGCCCGCTTCCTTTAATCCTCAGCCCTGGTGTTCTCAGCCCAATTTCTCCGCTTCGGGCTGGTCAGTTTGACGAATTCCCTCTATGATTTTGGTTTTCACCAATCCAGCCCGCTCAATACAGTCTATTTTGCTCATCATGACGTTGAGCTTTTCGAGGTAGGTATCAGTTCATGTCATCTCGATTTTTTAGGAAGTTCCGTTCCCTGATTACTGGTCTTCTGTGTCTTTTTGTCTGGTTTCCAACCCTGGTCGGAGCGGCTCCGATGGTTGAGTCACGCCAGGATAAGCCCACAGCAGACGAGAAAAATGGCCAGCAGCCTGATTCGACCAAAGATCAGAAAAACAACGAGGGCGAAAAGACCAAAGACACCCCTCAGAAGCCCCCAAAAGCCGAAAAAGATCAGAAGTTTAAAGCCGGCAAACCCAGTACCTGGACTGCCGAGCAACTGGCTGAAGTCGTTCTCTTTGCGTATGGAAGCCGTCCCGTTCAAAATTATGTCACCACAAATATGACGGAAGATGGGGTGATTCGGCTCTCAACCGGTGAAGATACCCCACCAATGGAAGGCCGGTTTACGCGCCGGGTGCTACGCAAAGAAAGTTCGGACAAAGACTGCGTTCGGGTTGATGTGGTGTTTCCCAAACAAACTTTTACCTTTGGGTTTAATGGTGTTGCCTCGTGGGCAGCCCAGGATGGCAATGCCTTTACCCCCAAACCCGAAGCTGAAGCCAGCTTTCTCGCTTCACTCACCCACGATTACTGGGCGCTGCTCCGATATAAGGAAGATGGGACCACCTTGACCCGTGCTGGAAGCGAGCGCATCACCGGTATTGAGACCAGCATTCTCGAACTCACCCACAAAGATCAAACAAAAACCCGCTATTTCATCAGCGATAAATCCTATCGGATCTTGCACCTGGAATATGAAATTCCGCTCGCACCAGGGGCACCGCCAACAAAGTTCCGCGAATCCTTCTATGATTTCCGAAACGTTCAAGGCGTTCTCGTACCGGGTCGCACGGTGCTCTATGAAAATGGTAAGTTTGTGCAGGAAATTGAGTTAAAAGAAACCAAATGCCGACTGGCCAAACTCGATGAGGAAATTTTCCTCCGGTTCTAACGGGCACTCCTCAGATGCTTTCTCACTTTTTGCTTTGGATCATAGCGGGTGGTGGACTCGGAAGTGGGCTGTTTTTTTGTTGGGTGCTGATCCGTGGCTGGATTCGAAAACAGCACCCAGACCTTGGGTTCACTGCCGGCGATTGTGGAATCACCGAAAGCGCATTAGTTCCATTTGGTTATGTCTGGATTGCCGGAGAAATCTGGCCAGCTCAGGCTTCAACCCCAATTCCAGCCGGTGTTCCGGTACGGTTCATCGGAGTTGATGGCATTCGACTGTGTGTTGAGTGTGTTTCTCCCAAATCTCAGAAAACCAGCCGAAGCCAGACGCGATAAGATTGAGTTTGGAGCAAATTTGGTACCTTCATGCTTCATTCCCCCTCAAAGCTCAGCGGACTTCCCTGGTGCGAGTCAGTTCCCGAACTGGTCGGCACTGATCTTTGAGCCAGGTGGTGCTCTTTTGGGCGAAATTCAGGTCATTCTTCATTCTTCATTCTTCATTCTCAATTCCTCATTCTTCATTCAAATTTTATGAGCCTGGACTTTCTCAAAACCCTCAATCCACAGCAACGCGAAGCCGTTACCACAACCGATGGACCATTGCTGGTTCTGGCGGGTGCCGGTTCTGGAAAAACCCGTGTGATTACATTTCGCATGGCCTATCTGATCCAGGAACGTGGCATCCGACCAGGTCATATCCTGGCGGTCACCTTTACCAACAAAGCGGCAGCGGAAATGAAAGAACGGGTCACCCAGCTCTTGCCACAGGGTCAGACGCGTTCCACACCAATGGTTTCGACATTTCATAGCTTCTGTGTGCGATTACTGCGGCGTGACATCAACCGGTTGGGAGGAAACTATACCGGAGATTTCACAATTTATGACTCGGACGACCAGGCCAAAATTGTCAAAAACTGCCTCAAAGATCTCAATATTGATGAAAAGATGATTCAGCCACGGGCAGTTCAACACGCCATCAGCGGTGCCAAAAATCAGGGCAAAACGATTGAAGATTTTCTGCAAACCAATGATCCCAAAAAAGTTACCATTGGTCGAGTGTTTAAACTCTATGAAGAGCGTCTCGCCAATGGCAACGCACTCGATTTCGATGACTTGCTGTTGAAATCAGTCCGCCTGCTCAGAAATTTTCCCGAAGTTCAGGATTATTACAACGACTGGTTCAAATACATTCTGATTGATGAATACCAGGATACCAATCCGCCTCAATACAGCCTGATCCGCCTGCTCACGCAAAAACAACAAAACTTGTGTGTCGTGGGCGACCCGGATCAGTCCATTTATCGTTTTCGGGCAGCGGACATCCGCAACATCCTGGATTTCGAAAAACATTATCCTGGCGCCAAAATGATCAAACTGACCGAAAATTATCGCTCCACGAAAGTCATTTTGAGCGCTGCCAACGAAGTCATCCGCAACAATACCGAGCGCAAACCGAAAGACTTGTTCACCAACAACGACGAGGGCGAAAAAATCCGGTACTTTCAGGCTGACTCAGGTGAAGCCGAAGCCGCCTTTGTCGTCAACGAACTCAACCGCTGGCAAAAACTCAATCCACACATCGACAACCGCGCCGCAATTTTATATCGCACCAACGCCCAATCACGACTCTTTGAAGAAGCCTGTCGCCGGGCGGGCCTGCCCTATGTGCTGGTTGGTGGGTTTTCCTTCTACCAGCGATCTGAAATCAAGGATGTCATCTCCTATCTGAAACTGGTGCTCAACCCGACGGATCCAGTTGCCTTCGAACGAATTATCAATACTCCGGCTCGCGGAATCGGGAAAGCGACGCTTGATATTTTGTATGCCAGAGCACGCGAGGAAAACAGCTCGCCCTGGGACGCAATGGGCAATCTGATTGCCGAACAAAAGCTGCCAGCCCGAACCACCAATGCGCTCAAACATTTCCAGGAATTCATCCAGCGGCTCATTGATCTTGCCAGCCAGTCTTCACTTTCAGAACTGGTCAAAGCCGTGCTCAACGAAAGCGGATATCTCAAATGGCTCCAGGCTGAAAAAACTGAAGAAGCCGAAAGCCGGCTGCTCAACCTTGAAGAACTGGTCAACGCAGCGGTCGAAGCTGAACTCCGCGACGAGACCATCCGAGATTTCATTGACCATGCGGCGCTGGTGGCTGACACCGATTCACTCAAAGAAACCGCGAAAATCACGCTCATGACGATCCACAGCGCCAAAGGGCTGGAGTTCCCGCTCGTGTTTGTGGTTGGGATGGAAGAAGGATTGTTCCCTCACCAGCGGGCATCAATGAATATGCACGAAATGGAAGAAGAGCGGCGATTGTGCTACGTCGCCCTCACCAGAGCCAAAACCCAGTTGTACATCACCCATGCTGAATGGCGACGGCAGTACGGAGAAGAAATCTTTAACGAACCATCCCGGTTTCTGAAAGAAATCCCCACCGACAAAATCACTGACCTGACCCTCGGCCAAAGCTGGTTGAAATCAATCTCGCGGAAAACCCCAAATGCGTTGAGTGCCACCGCTTCAACCGGCCTGGGTCCCAAATCACCAGCCAAACCACCTGTGGCACCGCCCAAATCCCCGTTTCCGACCTATAACAGCGTTGACAGCATTCAACAGTTTTTTAAGCTGCAACAGGCCCGCAAAGCCGCCGAAGCCCAAAACAACCAGCCAGCTCCCAAACCTGGAATACAGCGACCAGCGCCGCCGCCGGCCACACCGTCGGCAACTGCCCGTGGGTTTAACCCAGGTGACCGTGTCCGTCACGAAAAATACGGCGTCGGGCTCATTCTCAAGCGCGAAGACGACAAACTTGTGATCAACTTCCCTGGTTTTGGCATGAAAAAATTTGTTGAATCGGCGGTAAAACTGGAGCGCGCCTGACCGGAAATCAAGAGTCAACAGACTCGGCCC
>DAOQNB010000361.1:0-6314 GCA_035335845.1 Acidobacteriota bacterium
TTCTTCATTCTTCATTCTTCTCTTCCTGCCACTGGCGATATAGTTCGCGTTTGGCAACACCATATTTCTGTGAGAGTTGTTTCATGGCCGCATTGGGGCTGATCCCACCAGCAATCAACCGTTCCATATCTTCTCGCAAAGTCAGGCGCGGTGAAAGCGGCTCAGTTTGAACGTCCTGACTCTTTCCAGCAATCAGAATTACCATCTCACCACGCGGTTCATGCTGGTTAAAATGTTCAATCTGGGCACGTAACGGCAGGCGAATATACTCTTCAAACTGTTTTGAAAGCTCGCGGGCAACCACCGCCGGGCGATTCCCGAGCACCAGCAAGGCGTCTTCAAGAAAGGCTGAAATGCGGTGTGGTGCTTCATAAAAGACCAAAGTTACCAACAGATCGCGCACACCTTCCAGTGCCTGACGACGGGCACCTTGTTTAACAGGAAGGAAACCAGCAAATAAGAACTGTTCGGTGTTCAGTCCCGAAGCCGCCAGCGCCGTCGGGAAGGCACAGGCACCAGGCAAGGCGGTGACCGGGCAGCCAGCTTCGACAGCGGCCTGGACAATCACAGCGCCAGGGTCTGAAATTCCGGGCATTCCAGCATCACTCACAATCGCGACTGATTTTCCGCTCTGGAGGTCACCGAGCAATCGGGTCACCCGATCACGTTCATTGTGCTCGTGATAACTCAAAGTTGGTGTGTGAATATCAAAGTGAGAAAGGAGTTTGCGGGTATGGCGGGTATCTTCGCAGGCAATCAGGTCAACTTCACGCAGGATTCGCAAGGCCCGCAGGGTGATGTCTTCGAGGTTACCAATCGGGGTGGGAACTAAATATAACGTGCCAGACATAAAGAAGCTTGAAGAACAAAGGCTGAGTGCCTGAAAGCCCTCAGCCCTATGAATTCACCATGAATTGACGGTTGGAGGTACTTACTGAGGTGTAGCAAGGTAGCCTGACCGGGTGAGCACTTTAAAATTTTTCCGTCCGGCGATCTGAACTTCAATCTGGCGGAACCCATTCGGAGTGCTGTTTTCCGGTTCATACACCAGATAATATTGATTTCGAAGGCTTTGTTCCGCTAGCCGAAAAGCAGCTTTGAGCTGCCCCATATCACTTGGAAAAAACACATCGCCACCAGTTTCTTTGCAGAGCCGTTTCAGGTCTTTATCATCAACATTGTGATAGGGATTTCCTTCTACCCGAAACACCCCGCCACCTTTGGTACTGATGGCAAAAATGACCACTTCGGTTTGTTGAGCAATTCGAATCGCCTGATCCAGGGTTTTATGGCTGGCGGTATCGGCGCCATCGGTAATAAACAAAATCACGCGCCGTTTACTGGTCGCCGCTTTCATCTGTTCAGTGCAGATTTTGTGAACGGCATCATAGACGGCAGTTTGGCCTTGAGCCTGTAACACCCGATCTACGATTGATGAGATCCGGTCAAAGTCACTGGTAAACTGCTGGCGAAAATCAACTTTTTCATTAAAGGTAACCAGCGAAGCCCGGTCGCGCTTGTTATCAAGCAACCGTTCCAGGAACTCTTTAATGGCTTCTTTTTCAAAAGCCAGTCGGTTCCGCACACTGGTACTGATATCCATGGCCAGGGTAAGATTCAGAGTCAATCCGTCTTGCTTTTGGAAACTGACAACCCGCTGTTGTTGGCGATTTTCAAAGACCTGAAAATCATTTTGCTTCAACCCACGCACAAAGTTACCGTCTTCATTCAGTACAGTCACGGGCAACGTCACGTTGACCACTGAGGCCACAACAATCGGGGCATCGCCATCCTCCTGACCTTCAGATGGTGATGGCGATTGAGGTTGTGATGCGGTTGCACCGTGGGCAACCGGGTTGAAAAAAGTCTCAAATTTACACTGAAGAACGGTGACAGCCACCAATACACCAATCAGAAGCTTGAATACAACTCGTCTTTTGGGCATGTGAAATAACCTGAACCAATAAAATAAGGAGGGAAGTTCTTTCCTTACCATAGCTTCCCATAAATCAAAATAAATTTTCCTTGGAATTTTAAATCAGAAACCTGGACACCCTGGTGCGATGCCCTTTCTGGAACTCACGTTGCCGTTTTGGTTTTTCTGAAAGAAGAGTGGCACTTCCCGGCCAGTCAGATTAAAGAGGTACTTGACAGATCTGAGAAAAACTGTCTATATTGCCGGTTCTGTACTGGGAGGTCGTCTAATGGTAAGACCTACGGCTCTGAACCGTATTATTGGGGTTCGAATCCCTGCCTCCCAGCCATTTTTTTGCCCACCAACCGATTCCTTCCCCTCAGGTTCAGGGCATAGAGACCATCAAACTTTTCTGCCCCCTATCCCCTCTCCCCTTCAATATTTACTGGTAGACCCGATAATCAATCTCTGGAAAAATATTGTCCCGGCTTTCAACTTCAGCCAGCCATTCTTCCTCAATCGTATCGGTCGTTAAAAATTCATACAGTTTGGTAAAGCGGTGAATGTGATCGCGGAACCGTTTTACAGCATAGGCCACCATCGTCTGATTGGTGATGATAAAGGCCCAGTCGCTTGATTGTGCCAGTAAGAGTTCGCGGGCAGCCTGGTTAAGTGCCCGCAAGTTGAGCCCTTCCGCCTCTGGAAACCGATTGAGCAAATCAACCATTCGATTTTCGGCAATATGCTGATGGCGATACATCCACTGAGTCGCACGATTGAGCCAGACACGGTTATACCCTTCAGCTCCCCAGGAAGAAGCCGACGGGGTCTGAGGCTGATTCTCTGGAAACATCTCTAAATAATCGGCTGGCGTGATCAAATGCACTTCATCCTGATCATAGTGAATTTTGCGGATCAGGAAGTCCAGAAATTGAGGACCTTCATACCACCAGTGCCCATACAATTCAGCATCATAAGGCGAGACGACCAGCGGTGCCCGGCCAATCAGGGGCCGCAGGTTGTGCATCTGTGCCTGACGCGAGGCGAGAAAGTGACCAGCGTGTTCAGCGGCAACTTCAGTGGCCCAGGCGGGTTCATACGGCTGCTTTTCGTGTAAATCAACCTTACCGGTGACCCGATAATATTTAATTCCGACGTTTCGGCGCACACCATCCAGGTGCAGATAGGGTTTGATGTACTCCTCTTCGGCTTCATATCCCAGATCTTTATAGAACTCACGATAGTTGGGATGACCGGGATAGCCAATCACAGAACTCCAGACCTGTTCGCTGGTGTCTACGTCACGGGCAAAGGCGGCCACGCCAGAAGGCGTAATCACTGGCGCAAAAATGCCCCGCATTGGACGCGGCGTTCCAAACATGATGCTATGCGAGTCAACCAGAAAGTACTTGATCTCAGCTTCGGCCAGAAGTTCATCAATCCCTGGCTGATAGGCGCATTCCGGCAACCAGATTCCAAGCGGGCGGCGTCCAAAATGTTTTTCATAGTTGCGCACGGCTACCTGGATTTGGGCGCGTCGGGCCTCGCGACGATACATCAATGGTAAAAACCCGTGCGTGGCGCCGCAGGTGATAATTTCAAGTACTCCGGCATCCTGCAACTCGCGAAAAGCACGAATCAGATCCCGCTGATACAGATTTTCATACAGGTCCTGAACACCGCTGAAATGTTCGTGATGGGCCCGGGCAGCATTCTCAAATTCAGTGCCTGCGGTACGCTCAACTTCCTTGGTTGTCAACTCGATCAGTTTGGCCAGATGTTTTGAATAGCGTTCCTGTAGCAACGCATCCGCCAGCATTTCACAAAGTGGCGGTGTCATCGTCATAGTCACACGAAATTTAACACCCGCTTTGTGCAATCGGCTAAAACTAAACAACAGTGGGACATAGGTTTCACTGATTGCTTCATAGAGCCAGTCTTCTTCTAAATATTCTGGGTGTTCTGGATGGCGGACAAACGGCAAGTGAGCGTGCAAAATCAGGGCAAGAAATCCCGTAACCATAGTTCTCCTGTGGTTGAAAAGGACGTGTCTGTGGGGTTGTGTGTTGTTATCGGAAGACGTCGGGTGGGAAAGTCACGGCCACTGGTCAATGGATACGGGGCGGGGTAACAGTCTGACTTTTTTCAATCAGAAAGAAACCCCACCCACAAGCGCTTAAACCCATTTGAAACAGTGATCAGAAACTCCCACCCCCAAATACGTTAGATCTCATCTGGCAACGGGGGGACATCGAGATCCATCGGCAACAGAAGGGCTCGACCGCCACTGCTGGCTGGACGATCCATACTTGGCAGCCAGGGTGCTGGCCGCTCAGCCTGTTTGAGGACTGGACGACGGCGCGGGGCACGACGTGGAAGGCGACGGCGACGGCGGCCATGCAGGCTCCCGAGTTCGCTGCCAGCCGAACTGCCAATGCCAAATCGCAAGAGTCCAGGCGCAAAGAAATCTTCATCTTCGACTTCTTCCCACTCACTGTACTCATATTCGGTCCAGTCTTCACTCTCAGCCACCCCTTCGCCTTCCAGATCAACGGGTCCGACCAGATCACGGAGGTGCTCGACGTTGCGGATCCCAGTTGGCATTCCACGGCCAGCCAGATAGGCAACATAGGCATCGCGCAAGACTGAAGGCAGGTAATGCAGCAACGAATTGGCTGCCATCTCACCTTCCCCGTGGGCAACGAGTTCGGCCAGGATATCGCGCACTGTTTCTGGAATGGCCTCCAGGTGAATGTCCTGCAGTGGTTCACCAGCACCAGCCTGGATAAAGGCGTCCGTCACATGCGGTGGGAGCCAGTCAGCCAGCGTTTCGTGAGGAAGGGCGCCAGCATGGGCACTAAACCCTGAAGCCCGAAGCAATTTTTTGAAACGTGCCGTGCTGATTTGAAAATCAGGTTCCGTTGACGGTGGCGCCACTGTTCCACGTGGAGTGGTGACTTCAGGGGCAGCCATCAACGGCACAAAACCAAAATTGGGTGAATAGACGCCAAACTCGACAATGTAGGTTCGACCAGGTGAAACGCTCAACCAGTCACTGCTTGGAATTTTGACTGGATAATAGGTTTCCTCTTCAGTGGTCTTGTCAGTCACACGCAACACCGGCTGGAAGGTTTTCACCTCTGCAGGCGTGAATAATTTATTGATTGAGCGAAGGGTTTCCGGGCGGATTTCCCAGTAAATATAAATTCGGAACGGATCCTGAACCAGGGCCGAAATCATGTCGGCGTCATAGGCTTCAGGAATGGGCAATCCTGGATCAATAAAGGGTTCTTCTTCCACCCCAAGGCTACTTAAATGAATTGGGGCTTCCGGGTGCCCCAGTGGATGTTCCAGTTCGATCAAATCCTCTTTGGCTTCTGGAAGATCCATCGTGACGTGCATTGGCGAGGACGTCCGCATGGAAAAGATCAACGATTCCAGCGGCGAGATATCAAACTCGGGGGCGTCAACTGCTGTTTTTGAAACCGGGTCCTGAATCTCGGAATCCGTAGCGGATTCGGCCAGTGTGGGGACGTCCTGACCTGACGCAACCTGAGCCGTTTCGGCAACGGCTGTCTGTTCTGCAGATTGAGAATCAACTGGCGTGGCCTGCGGTTTCCCAGGTTCACCAGACTCAGTCGCATCAGGAATAACTGGCTTATCAGCCATATGAGCTCTCCTTAAAATTGCAAAGTATCAGTGGTGGCTGTCAGTCTGACCAACAGCGCTCGGTATAAAACACGCTCCACCGCTTTGTCTTTCGCTGAGCAGAAACTGATATGAATTCAAATGAATGACCTGAACGGCAAAGACAGTGAAAACGGTTGGATAGAAAATAAAAGGTGAGACTCTACCACGTTCGGGCTCAGATTGTCAGTTTTTCTTTTCCAGCACCCTCAGTCTTTGCCAACTCGACCAGGGGTGCATCCCGGTAAACAATATGGGTTTGATCAAAGCGTTCCTGAGCCAGACGGATCTCCTCAGCGTGGTCCTGAGCCCAATAACACAATTGTCGGAGCGGTTCACGCAGTGACTCTCCAAGAGGGGTGAGTGAGTATTCAACTTTGGGGGGGATTTCAGAAAAGTGATGACGTGCCAGCAGTCCGTCACGTTCGAGGCCACGCAACGTTTGAGCCAGCATTTTATGCGAAACGGCCCCTAATGCACGATGAATTTCACCATAGCGCAATGTGCCGGTGGATAAGGCGTGAATCACCGCCAGTCGCCATTTGTTGGCAACCAGATATATGGCCAGTTGTGATTGAGGTGCCGGCAGTTCAGGTGATGAATGGGGCATGTCAGAGTACTTTCCTTTGGGTAAGTTAATCACCGGAAAGTGCGTACTTGTGTGGTTTCCAGTTTAAGGACATATTCGGCGACATTCAATACAATTCGGGCT
>DAOQNB010000362.1:0-6312 GCA_035335845.1 Acidobacteriota bacterium
AGCCCACCCGGCTTCATTCAATTTCTGAGCTGATTGCAGCAGCGCTCTTCCCGTTCCACAACACAGGTCAAGCCACGACATCGTTGGCTTTCGAGAGAGTTCGGTGGTTATGAAATTGAGCACATCAAACCGCAGGTCTTTTTGATAGCTATTGGTGCCCGCGACGTTTCGTTCACGATTCATCAGTGAATTGGCAACAATTGATGATTGCTCTAAATCGTCCAGGTTTAAAAATTTCATCTTTATTCCGGAATCAGGAAAATCGAAATCATACGGGAGGCAGTGGGAAAAATTCCTCAGCCTCGGGTATCTTCACCGGTGATCTGACCAGTCATTCCGCGAGTGATGAACTGAAAGACGAAAATTCAGACATAAAGAATTCAGGTAATTCGAGTGCCGATCTGTCTTTCATTTGATTTGCCACATACCAGTTTGAGTCACAAAGCCAGATGGAAAAAGCACAGCGTCGCCAATCTGGCCAGTGTTTCAGCCAGTCCAGTACCACACCGCAATGCGAGTCAAAGGCAATTTGATTGACGTTTATGATCGAGATTATTCCAAAGTGCTGTAGAAATTCAACTTTCAGATAGTCATCACACCACTATACACTCACAATTCACGTCAAAGAAGATCTAACTTCCAGATGTTGGAAATGACATATCTGGATTGGGTTTTCAGAAAATGAAAAAGTGACTCGACGGGGAACCAACCACCACAGAGTGAAGCCAGCAGTTTGATTCACCAGCCAGAAAGTTGATTCCTGGATGGAAAACGGACGTCTGATTCAACTGATTTTCTCCCAGAAACTCACAGACTTGCTGATTTGTGGCCTGAAAATTGTTTCCTGCATGGTCAAGTGAAAAAATTGGGTTGCCCCAGACCTGGAATGTTTGAACCGCACGTCTTCACCTCTTGAGTTGAAAAGCGAAACCACTGCCATGAAAAAGATCCTCGTCATCCACACCAATCAGGAACACCGTCAGGAAACCATCGAATTTCTTGGAGAAACAATTGAAATTGAACGCATCGGGTCGGAAGGTGATCCAGAGAAAGTCCAGGAATTGATCTCCCAGTTTGATGGGAAAGTTGATGCCATCGCGCTCGAAGGCATGCCGGCGATCCTGGAACTTGGCTCAGCTCGCCGACCGCATTCCAAAGGTACAGCGCTGGCCAAAGCTGCCACACAAACCCCAGTCGTTGATGGTCACGGCGTTCGCTCTGGGTTGGAACGGTGGGGTGTCATTCTGGCGAACCGGGCACAACCGGGAATTTTCAGTTACAAGCGAATTTTGATGTTTCCAGGTTTAAACCACACCGGGCTGGCTCATGCGTTAGGGCGAAATGGATCTGAAATCCGCTATGGGGATCCAATTATGTTTTTTAATCTTCCGGCCCTCCCCGGAGTCGGCGCCAAATACACCCTGGAACAGGCCGCGCCAACCACACTTGATCAATTAAAGGATGCGCCATTTCGCCGGCTTCAACCTTCCCCAGGCGAACCACATGCCAAACGAACAACCCAAATCTTTGACTGGGCCGAAGTCATTGCCGGTGATATCGGTGCCATCCTGCGCTATGCCCCAAAGACGTTGAAACGCAAAACCGTGGTGGTTGAAAACGCCTCACCGAAACAAGTCGAGGAATTGCGCGAACGTGGCGTTTCAATTGTCGTGACCTTGATGCCATCGCTCTCAAAAAATGACGCGTTGGGCTGCTGGTCGGCAGCGACACTTGAAGCGGTGCTGGCTTCGTTGCGGACCAAAAAAGACTCCCCGTTAGATGAAAATACCTATCTGGATTTGCTGGCTGAAATTCAATGGACACCCTCAATCCAGTACCTTCAGCCAGATGAAGCCGGGATCAATCGGTTTGCGTTTGTGATTCATCCGCTCGACATCAGTTTTATCCACGCTCACCCAACCTTTCAATGGACCAGACTCTTTCCGAATTCACTGGTTGAAAGACTAGCCGCCTATATGCCTCCGATGTATATCTCCCGGATCACAGGGGGGATTTCACCAACCACTGGCCAGCGGATTGAAGGATATTTGATTACGCTGTCAGCGACGCCGCGCCAGATGATGCGCATGGACCCGCGATTTACCTACAAGCAACTCAATCGGGCGGCCCGCATGGCCGAACGCCTGGGTGCGCGCATTATGGGGTTAGGAGCGTTTACCAGTGTGGTTGGGGATGCCGGGATGACGGTGGCCCACGAAGCCGATATTGCCATTACCAGCGGCAACAGTTTGACCGTCGCGGCCACGCTCGAAGCGGCCAAACAGGCCGTTATTAAGATGGGCGTCAAAGACCTGACGCGTGGAAAAGCCATGATCATTGGTGCCACCGGTTCAATTGGTTCGGTGTGTTCACGGCTCCTGGCCCAGGCAATTCATGATGTAGTGCTGGTCTCTATCGAACCTGAACGCCTGATTGACTTAAAACGCTCGATTCAGGAAGAAACCCCGGAAGCCAAAGTGGCGATTGCCACGCGCCCGGATGAACTCCTCCCAGAATGTGATTTGATCGTGACAGCAACTTCAGCTTTTGGGCAGCGAATTGTGGATATTACCAAATGTAAGCCCGGCGCCGTCATTTGTGACGTTGCTCGCCCACCCGATATCAACAAACGGGAAGGCGCCCTCAGGCCAGATGTGCTGGTCATCGAAAGTGGTGAAGTCTTGATCCCCGGTGATATTGATTTTGGCTATAACATCGGGCTTCCGCCGAAAACCGCCTATGCCTGTCTGGCGGAAACTTCCCTTTTGGCCATGGAAGGACGATTTGAGGACTACACGCTGGGTCGCAACATCACCATTGATCGAGTCAAAGAAATCTATCGCCTGTTTAAAAAACACGGCTATCAACTGGCTGGACTGCGTTCGTTTGGAAAATACATCACAGATGAAGATGTGGCCAAAAAACGGACACTGGCTGAAACCTGGCGCAAAGACCCGGAAGGTTTTGCCCGCATGCAAATAGAAGCGGCTGAGAAATTAGCCAAAATTCCGGTCATGGCGAAAGGGGTAAGCGGGTAGACGTGGCTGAAAGAACGCGAGGGGGAGTTCAAAGCGGCGTCAAGCCGCCGCACTCCAAAGGAGGTTTATATGTCAACACATCCCACAAAAAGGTGGTTTTCAGTTCAGGATTTCCACCGGATGGTTGAAACGGGAATCTTGACTGAAGATGACCGAACCGAACTGATTGCTGGCGTGGTCATTTCAATGAGTCCCTTTGGAAGTCGGCATGCTGCCTGTGTCAAACGGTTTAATGCCTTGCTTTCGAGGCAACTACTTGGAAAAGTGATTATTGGTGTCCAGGATCCAATTCAACTGGATTCGTTTACTGAACCCCAACCTGATCTTTCAATTCTTCAATTCAGAGATGACTTCTATGCTGAGCAACATCCGCGAGCCAGGGAGGTATTGCTGCTCATTGAAGTCTCAGACCTTTCACTCAGTTATGACCGCGACACGAAGTTGCCATTGTATGCTCAGGCTGAGATTCCAGAAGTATGGATCGTTGATTTGACGGCTGAGAAAATCCTGGCTTACCAGCAGCCAAAAGCCGGGAAATACGAAGTCCAGGAAACGTATACGGCAACCACCAAACTCACCTCAGTCGCAGGCTTTCCAGTCGAAATTAACCTGTCAACAATTTTTGATTGAGAAATCAAATGGATTTTGATGGTTCAAGCCGACGGACGGCTTGTTCAAGCTCCTGGGTGATGTGTTCCGGGGGCGCGTCGGCTGAAAACGTCACTGGTGGGCCAAATCGAATCTGAACTGAACCGGGTGCCACCCAAAAGCGATTGAACCAGTGCGCTTTGCCCTTTTGTTTTTGTTCGTACAGGCCGGCCAGGTAAACCGGCACCACCGGCACCTGGATTTCTTTGGCCAGGACACCAACCCCTGACCGAAACGGATGCATGTGACCTTCCTCTGATCGGCGACCTTCGGGAAAAATCAAAATATGAAACCCCTGATCTACGGCCTGCCCGGCGTAGCGAAAACTCCGCCGGAATCCGCTTTTTTGCGGCAGTGGAAACACGTTGAAAAAGAGCACACTCAGCAGATATTGCACCGGCATCCAGAGTCGTCGAACCCACCCCGTTCCCATTGGTGGAAATCGAAAATCCCGCAGCCGTTCGCCGTCCATGGCAATGGCCATTTGCGAACGCACCTTTGCCGGGAGTACCGCTAAAATCAAGGCATGGTCGGCAATGGTTATATGATTGGCCACCAGCACCACCGGGCCAGTCAGGTGAGCCAGATGGTCGCGGCCTTCCACTCGCGTCCAACACAACACGGCACACACCGGCCAGACAAGGCTGTAAAACAGCAGTTGCCGCAGCCACGTCCACGGAGCACGCATCGCCCAGGCCGGGAATGGATAGGGTGCATCAGAAACTGGCTGGGGCTCAACGGGCGACGCTTTTAACTCAGGCGCACCAGGGCGGCTGGTTGCTCCAATCGCCTGCTCAATCAGGTGCTGAAGCTGGCCCACTGTGGTTGCCGCTGTAAATGCGGCTTCATCCAATTCGATATGAAAATGGTCTTCAAGCCAGCTCAAGAGTTCAACCTTTCCAAGCGAATCAAGCCGGCAATCGGTTGTCAAACTGGCTTCCGGGTCAAATCGGACTGGTTTTTCGCGGGTAATTTTTTCAATCGCCGTGAACAGAAAATCTGACGTGAACTCATCGCCAGGCGGTTGACTTTGGCCAGCCCCAAGCTGTGCGGCGGCCCAGGCGATGACATCGCGCTTGCGGATTTTATGGGTGCTGGTCCGAGGAAAATCAGGCCCCGGCCACACCAGCCATCGTCGAATGTGCTGGTACGGGTTTAATCCAGCGTTCACGGTGGCCAGGACTTGATCAACCGCTGTTTTTTCATCCCCTACAATCACCACGGCGACCGGTTCCGGTCCGGTTTGACCGTCTATCCCAAACACGGTGGCCTGCCGGATTTCAGGCTGCCGGAGCAGAGCGGTTTCCAAATCCTCGGGGTAGATATTCATTCCGGCACCCGTCACAATGACCTCTTTTTTTCGCCCCCGAAAAAACAGGTTGCCTTCCGAATCTCGAAACCCAAGGTCACCCGTTCGCAGCCATCCATCGTCGCTCAGTGGTTCAATATTCCCACGTTGCCAGACGCCCGCCGCAATATTTTCACCCCGGACCAGGATTTCCCCGCCCTCATCAAGCCTGAGTTCCCGACCTGGAAGCGCTTTTCCGATTGAGCCCTGGCTGAGTTTGAACGGATGCACCACGCTCACCAGCGAAGCCGTTTCGGTCATTCCATAGCCCTGGACTAAGGCAAATCCCAGGTGCCGCCAGAAGGCTTCGAGGTTTGGATCCAGCGTGGCACCGCCTGAAATAAAGGCCCAGAACTTCCAGCCAAACTGGTTGTGAACCTGCCGAAACCGCCACCAGCGACGGGCAAAATGTTCCTTTGGACACTCATTCAGCATTTTCTGGAGTGATTGACCAGGATGCGAGGCCAGCCAGTCTCGCTCTACTTTTTGCCGCAGGGTTTCAAGCAGCCTGGGAACAATCACGCAGACGGAAATCCGCTGCCGGCGAATGGTCTCCAGAATTTCTGTTGGATTGACGCTGGATTGGAAATGGACTTCACCACCGAGCAACTGAGGCACAAAAACGCCCATAAACTGCCCAAACACGTGACTTAACGGAAGTAAATCCAGGAATCGAATCGGATGAAAAGGCCGCTCCCATTTTAAATACTTATGGATTTCCTGTTCGAGGGGCTGCAGATTGACCAGCAGATTGCGGTGTGACAGGCAAATACCCCTGGGTTCCGCCGTCGTGCCTGAAGTGAAAATGATTTCAGCCACATCAGTTGGCTTGATTTCAACCGGATGCCAGGGCACCGGCGGATGTTTTGAAACTGCATCCTGGATGGTTTCCAACCGAAGCCATGAAATTTCTGAGGGAACCTGGGGATGCGTGGTCGAGTCACAAAAACCAAGTTTGGCTCCGGTGTGCCGGATGATTTGCCTGATAAACTCAGGTGTGCTCTGGGGATCAAGCGGTACCGCAACACCACCAACCAGCAAACATCCGAAAAAAGCTGCAACCCACTCAGGGCCATTCTCAGCCCAAATCAGAATCCGATCTCCAGACTTCGTGTGCTGAGTGGTGAGTTCGCGTGCAATTTGAAACGCGGTCTCAGCCGTCCGCCGATATGACCAGCGAATGACCCGCACGCCTCGCTTCACCGCAAACGCCGTTTCGTCGCCACGATTGAGAAAATCAGCCAGAAAGCTGGTCAGTGTGGTTCGGATTGGTGGCAC
>DAOQNB010000363.1:0-6310 GCA_035335845.1 Acidobacteriota bacterium
GCTGGCAACCAGCCCAATGCCAAACAGCAAGAAGGGAAGCAGGAATGGGATTACCCACCCGTCATTTTGGATAAGTTCCAAACAACCTTTGAGCGGGTTTGCACCGACCAGAAAGCTCGGACCCAGTGTCGCAAAAAATGATCCTAGAATCAGAACCCAACCCGCCAGTATTTTGCCGGTCCATAGCGACAAGGCTGGGATTGGGCGGGAAAAATAGAAACCCATGCGTTTTTCAGACAGGTCGCGACCAAACAGGACAACCCCGGTGAAAAAAGCCATGCCGAAAGACGAAAGAATACCCAGCATCAGTGCCATGACCGCACTGAGTTCACGCCAGTCTGATTTTAAATTTCCCTGGCTGGAAAGACCAAAGACATAGGGGCCGAAGACAGAAATCAATCCAAACACCAGAGCCAGGGCAAAGATACTTCGGCGTTCAATCACTTCACGTTTGGCGAGCGCATACATCATTTTCAAGTGTTTCATTGGGGAACTCCTTCTTCGGTTTCGACTACGGCGGCAAAGATTTCTTCCAGTGTCATGGGGACGACTTCAGGCACCAGCGTCAGTTGGGAATGGTAAAAGCGTTCGAGCACGGCGCTGTCAAATTTGGCGACAACCGCTTCCATGCCCCAGCCAAAGCGTTTGGTTCGAATCAGTTGGAGCGGCTCCAGGGCATCGCTTAACCCATTGGCCGCCAGCGAGGTTTGATGTGTGCAATGGATGCGTCGGAAGCGGGCTTTCAAATTTTCGACCGTGTCGCTGATGGCCAGCCGTCCATCTTTCAAAATTCCAATGTGGTCGGCCAGCGGTTCAATCCCGGCCAGATCGTGGGTTGTGATCAACACGGTGATACCCCGGTCAGCCAGTTCGGAAATCAATTCTTCGAAAAACTCTTTGCGGGCAACCACATCCAGCCCCAGTGTCGGGTCGTCAAGCACCATCAGTTCCGGCTGCGAACCGAGCGCCAGCGACATCATCACCTGCGCTTTTTGGCCCTTCGACAAATCTTTAAACCGGGCTTTGGGCGAAATTTTAAATCTGGCAAAGCGGGCTTCGACACCAGCTTGGTCCCAGGTCGGATACAATTCAGCACAGAATCTGGCCAGTTGGAGCGGGGTCATATCCGGCGGGGCGTCGGGTTCTTCGGGGACAACGCCAACGCGCTCCAAAATCCGGGTGCGCTGTTTCCAGCTATCCATACCAAAGACAGCAATCTGTCCGGCGGTTGGTTTCTGGTGGCCAAGCATACATTTGATGGCCGAGGATTTGCCCATACCATTGCGCCCAAGCAGGGCATAGACGGCACCACGTGGAATGTCAAAACTCACGTCGTTGAGGGCCACTTTGGAACCATATTTCATGGTCACATGCTTAAAGGTTGCGATGGTCTCCATACTTTCTCCAGGCTGGATCTTCGGGTTCCTGATCAGGTTCGTTCTGGCGGAGGCGCGTGTGAGCCATGGCATTTTTGAGTTCATCAATGGCTTCTTCCTGTGTGGCGCCAATCGTGGCGGCAATCGCCGCATAGCGCCGGGCACCGTCGCGCAGTACATCTTTGCGCTTTTCATCTGGCATCACGGGTGGTGATTCGGAGACAAAGGTGCCTTCACCGCGTTTGACCATCAGGACTCCGGCATCGGTCAGCCGCTGATAAGCTTTGGCGACGGTGGCCGGGTTGACCCGCAGTTCTTTGGAGAGGTCGCGCACCGAAGGCATCGGCATCCCAGGGAGTAAAATTTCTGAAGCGACCAGATGGCGCACGTTTTCTTCAATCTGCTTCCAGATAGGGGTGGCATTGGTTGGATCAATGTGAATGGTTTGAATCATAGGATTAGGGCTTGGGGCTTGGGGCTTGGGGTTTTCGACCAGAGGTTTCGTCCGGTTGTTGACTGGCTCAAGTGGGCGTGAAAAGTTATTGATCGCCATCAAGTTGCGTTTTTCTTCATTCTTCATTCTGAATTCTTCATTCAAACAGGCGATGGTTTCGGCTTCAGAACACTGTTCACGATGGGCCACAACCGCAAACTCGCGGGCGCCTTCGCGCAAGAGAAGCTGGCGATGGTCTGAGAGCGGGAGTTGTTGAAAATCCACCACGGTCACTTCGCCCCATCTGCGATTTTCCAGGAGTCCAGCCGCCAGCAAGTTGTGGTAGGCTTTCGCCGTTGCTGCCGGGTTGATTCCAAGTTGCTTGGCCAGTTCCGCCGAACCTGGAAGGATTGATTCTGATTGGATCACTCCATCCAAAATCAAGGTGCGAAATCCCTGTTCCACCTGTTTCCAGAGTGGAAGCGCCAGGGCTGGATCAATCTTGATGCGAAGTTGACTGGTAGTCATCGGTAACTCTCAAACCCGGTGGTGAAAAGGTGGCACTGTATTACTGTACCACTGTGCTAGTAATGTAATACACCTGAATCGGAAATCTGTCAAGCGAGGAATTTCCATGCAACTGCATGACCGTATCCATCTCGGCAAAGAAGCCGCCGTTTTAGGGTCGCGCTACATTGCCCAAACTGATGATGATCAAAAGGTTTTTCGGATTCTCACAACCTGTGGGGAAAATTTGCTCTTTGAGGTGTCTGATGGCGAGTCGTACCTGATCGCCAGCGATGGGACGATTGAGGAATTAGAGGAATATGCCCTGTCTCTGGCTGAAGATGGGGCTGAAGACGGCGGGCTCGGGGCTGAAGACGGTGGGCTCGGGGCTGAAGACGGCGGGCTTGGGGCTGAAGACGGCGGGCTTGGGGCTGAAGACATCGGGCTTAGGGCTGAAGACTCGCAAGCTCGGGGCTGAAGACGGCGGGCTTGGGGCTGAGGACAATGGGTTTCATACCCTGAGCCCGATTTCTTCAGCCCATTTTCTTCAGCCCGATTTCTTCAGCCCGATTTCTTCAGCCCATTTTCTTCAGCCCGATTTCTTCAGCCCATTTTCTTCAGCCCATTTTCTTCAGCCCATTTTCTTCAGCCCGATTTCTTCAGCCCGATTTCTTCAGCCCGATTTCTTCAGCCCTGGTTTTTTCACCCCCCGAGCTTGCGATACAGCCACATTTTGGTGATTTTCCATTCGCGCATCACCGTGGCGACTGAAAGCTGCAGGACTTCAGCCGTTTCTTCGACGGAGAGGCCGCCGAAATAGCGGAGTTCGACCAGTTTGGCCTGACGTGGATCAAGTTCGCTCAGTTCATTGAGGGCATCATCGAGCACAATCAGGTTAATGTCAGGTTGGGGAACTGCCAGATCCAGGGCGGCATCCAGTGTGAGCCGGATGGCTTCGCCTCCGCGTTTTTCCGCCTGCTGGGTGCGGGCATAATCAACCAGAATGCGCCGCATCATCTCAGACGCCATGGCAAAAAAATGAGTTCGGTTTTGCCAGACAACCTGATCTTGTTTGATCAGCCGGAGATAGGCTTCGTGGACAAGTGCTGTTGGCTGCAGGGTATGGTCTGGATGAAATTCACGATTCAGATAGTATCTGGCACGTTGACGGAGTTCGTCATACACGGCATCAATTAATTGGTCGGCTGCTTCGCGATTGCCGTGGGTTGCTTTGAGCAACAATTCTGTAATTGCTTTGGGGTCAGTGGTGTGGGTCATGTGAGTTGTATTCGGTCAGGTTCAAAAAATCAGGCTGAGGCTGGAAAATTCAAGTGTTTGATCGTGGATGAATCACAGGGATTCACTCAGCATAGGGATGTTGGACGTGAGTAGTTGAGCCCAAAACGCTGAAAAATAGTGGATTGCGAAAGTGAAGGCAAGGTTCAAGTTCATTCCTGGATCCCGGATGGTTTCAACCAGTCTCAATTTTTTTATTCTGGAAATAACTTATTCACTTTACTGGTTTAAGGGCTTGTCAGTACCACCTGCGTGAGCGGGTGGGGTTGGAAACAAGCAAACCCACCCACTGATGCGGGTGGTACTGACTCAGTGGTTTTGGCTGATTCGTCTCCAACACAAAATCGGGTAGAAATAGACAAATTGAGATTTGAGAAAGCCAAAACTGCTTTGCGACTCGTAGCCCTTGAGCATTCACACCTGAATGTTGTCTTCACTCCAGGACAATTTCAACTTCAAGCGGTTCCTCTCTTCACAATCATCTGACTCAATCTGGAAGCCGTTCAACCCTTTCTGATTCGGTGTCAATTTCGATTTCAGGAGACCAGGTTTTGACCCCGGAACATTGGCAGGTCATTAAAGGCATTATCGAACAGGCTTTGGATTATGAGCCGGCCCAGCGGAATTCGTTTCTCCAGCAGGTCTGTGCGCATGACCCATCACTTTTGACTGAAGTGAAGCAATTCCTGACGCTGGATTCAAAGCTGGATCAGTTTCTTGAATCATTTGCACTGGTCAATCTTCCGCCTTCAACGCTGGTCCCAGCCGATCATTTGCCGACGTTATACCCTGAACCCGTGGCCAGCTTTGCCCCAAACGACACATTTCTCGGAAAATATCTGGTCCTGCGGGTTCTTGGTCAGGGAGGCATGGGGACCGTGTATCTGGCCCGGCATCTCACCCTTGGGACCTTGTTTGCCATTAAGGTGTTAAAGCCCCATTTGATTCAAAGCCGTGATGCGATTGAGCGATTTCAGCGGGAAGCCCGGATTACCGCCCACATCGAGCATCCGAATGTGGTGCGGGTCTTTGACGTCGGCGTCGAAGAAAACCAGTGTTACCTGGTGATGGAATATCTCAATGGTGAGTCGCTCAGACAACGGCTGAACCGGCACAAACAGTTTTCTGTCGCCCAGATTGCCATGTGGATTGATCAGGTCTATGCCGCGCTCCAGATTGTCCATCAGCATGGGGTCATTCACCGCGATTTAAAGCCTGACAATATTTTCTTTCACCGCCAGGGTGATCAGGAGGTTGTCAAAATCCTCGATTTTGGAATTGCCAAACCGGCCTCGTTTGCTGAAACCATGACCGATCCCGGTTCGATTTGTGGGACTCCGGCCTATATGTCTCCGGAACAGTGCACCGGAGATAAACTGGACGAAGCTTCTGACCTGTATTCGCTTGGCGTGATTTTATTTGAGATGCTGACCGGTACCCGGCCATTTGAATCTGAAAAACCACTGACGGTGATGTATCGGCACGTTAACCTGCCGCCGCCGGATGTTCGCCATCTCGTTCCGACAATTCCAGACGCTGTCGCCAGGCTCATCCAGGCACTGCTTTCCAAGTCGCCTCAGAAACGGATTGCGGTTGCGCACACTCTGGTGGCGACGTTTCAGGCTGCAGCCCAGGGGCACAGTTTGCTGGATACCACGCCGCACCCGGTGGTTGATACACACCCAAATGTGACTGATTCCAGCCGGGTGACGCTGCCTTTGCAGGCTGCCTTTCGCCAGCCGCGCCGTCTCCAGAAATGGATGTATGGTGGACTGGCCGGGGTGATTCTTGTGGCTTTGGGAATTGGCGTTCAAACCTGGAAACCGGGTTTGTCATCCAGCACAGCCCCGACTGTGGTTCGACATCTGCCAGTGGCTCAACCCGTTCCAACTCTGAAAAAAGACCTGGGTGACCGGTTTGTTTTTATTTCAGGTGGGGAAGTCTCGATTGGAGCCAACCCTGGTGATTGTCAGAAGCTTCCAGGCTGTCGGATTGAACCGGATGAATTGCCCGCCCATCGAGTTGAATTATCTCCGTTTTACCTCTGCAAGTTTGAAGTGACCAATCAGGAGTATCAGGAATTTATAACGGCGACCGGCCATCCATCTCCGCCACACTGGCCAAAAGGGACATTCCCTTTGGAGAGCGAAGACCTGCCCATTACCAATGTGAGCTGGCTGGATGCAACTGCCTATTGTTCCTGGCGCTCGACCCGTGACGGGATTCCATTTCGGCTTCCAACCGAAGCCGAGTGGGAACATGCCGCCCGCGGTCCCACAGGTACCATTTTTACCTGGGGCGACCGCTGGCAATCACAGTGGGCCAACACCAATCCGGCCCCAAACACCTATCCTCCGCTGTTATCAATTTTGCAGCCGCCAAATAACACGACAGATTGCAGTGCTTTTGGCCTGTATGCAATGGCGGGAAATGTCAGTGAGTGGACCAGTTCAGATTTTGTTCCGTACCCCGGCAGCCCATACCACCCTAAGTCAAAGGATAGTCAGTGCAAAGTGTATCGCGGCGGCAGCTATCTGACGCCAGCCAATGGCGCGCGAAATTCGCTCCGTTCGTGGACTCTGCCGACAACCCGGCAGGAGGATCTTGGATTCCGGCTGGCGGTCAGTGCCAAATAAGATCCTGGAGGGTTCCGGGTTCCGGGTTCCGGGTTCCGGGTTCCGGGTTCCGGGTTCCGGGT
>DAOQNB010000364.1:0-6306 GCA_035335845.1 Acidobacteriota bacterium
GTTTTTCCTGTGCTACATTTCCGGGCATCCCCACGCGGCAAGGTCAAACATCTTATTCAAAATCCAATTATGCTATGCTTTTAAAGTACTTAAAGATTTGGTGTTCAATCCTCAGTATCTATGGGGTTGTTTGGATCACGGCTGTCTCAGCCCTGGCTGCAACGCCACCACTGACAGTGGTTCAATCTGATATCCTGGCCAAACCACCGACGGCACTCAAGCCTGGTCAGGATCAATCGAATACGATTCAGAAAAAGGAAATCCAGGTCTATCAGTGGGAGGCTCAGGCCGGTGAGTGTATCGAACTGACAGTGGTTGAAGAAACTATCGAAGTCGTCCTGACGGTTCTGGATCCGGCTGGAAAAACGATCCTCACCCACAATATTCCGGATCGGGAAAGCTGTACGTTTCGATTTTTATGGCTGGCCGAAACCGCCGGAACCTATCAGTTGCAGGTCACACCAAAGATCAATTTTTATCCGCGCGGCACCTATCGCCTGACCGGTGTCAGTATGCGAAAGGCAACTTCCCAGGATCAGAAATGGTTTCGAGCCATTCAACTGATGAATGAAGGCGACCGGTGGCGACCCCAACGCGATCTCAACCTGGTCAAAACCGCGATTCCCGCCTTGAAAGAAGCCAAAAGGTTGTTTTATGAGCTGGGCGATACATTTTTTGAAGCTTCGGTAACCAACCTGCTGGCGATTGCCGTTCAGTATCTGGATGGACTGCCGGCGGCGATTCCGATCTATGAGGAAACCCTGGCGCTGAGAATCCAGGCCGGAGATGTGACCGGCGCCCGCCAGACCGCATTAAACATGGCGGCGGTCTATTTCCGGCTGGGTGACAAAGAAAAATGCTTTGCCTGTTGCCTCAAAGCGCGAAAAGACTTTGCGGCCTCGACTGACCGGTATCTTCAGCTTCTGGTGTATACCTATGAGATGGCGTATCGGACCGGGTTTGAAAATTACACTGACCTGGATGAACTGGCCGCCAAAGGCATTCAGGTCGCCCGCGAACTTGGGTTTACCGCAAATATTGTCTCATTGACCGTCAATTATGGGATTCACCTCCGCAATCGAGGCGAACTCTCGCACAGTATGCAGGTATTTCACGAGGGCCTGAAGCTGGCTCAAGAATTCAACGTGCCTGAATTTGAAGGAACGGCAAACGAGCAACTCGCAGAAATATATTTTGCCCTTGGGGATCTGGATCAAAGTCTTCATTTTCGTCTCAAAGCGGTTGACTGTTTTACCCAGGCTAAATCGGCGGTCAACGTCCTCAATAATCAGGTCGGCATGGCCATCATTGCCCTGCGCAAAGGTGAATATCAAAAAGCATTGGACCAGTTTCATCAGTTGTTAGCGTCGGCTCGCCAGCTCAAGTCAAAAATAAATGAAGGCAACATCCTCTATAATCTGAGTCTGCTGGCGGTTGAAACTGGTGATTATGAAAAGGCAATGGATTATAATGACCAGTCTCTCCTGGCTTTTGACGGGAACCCAAATCCAATCTATCAAATCCAGGCAATTAACCATAAAATCAATTTGATGGTTGGATATTACAAAGACCGAAAAGCGCTTGATCTTTCCGAAAAAGTCATTGCCCAGGTTCAAACGTTTCCAGATAAACGGTTCGAGTGTTATTTACGGACAAATTACGCCACTGCCCTGAGCTATTTCGGTGACTATGAAAAGGCGCTGGCTCAGTATGAAACGATTCTGAACCTCTGGCAGCGTGTCGGGGATCGGTATGGTGAAGGTCACACCTTGCTGCGAATGGGCAGTGTTGCCTACTCTCTGAAACAACCGGATCGGGCGCGGGAAAATTTTCTCAAGGCCTTGCCAATCTGCCAGGCTACCTTCAGTCACGACAATGTGGCGTCTTGTTACCTGGGGCTGGCTGTTTTGGAGCGCGACGCTGAACATTACTCCGCTGCGCTTGAAAACAGCCTGAAGGCGATTGAGATCAACGAATCACTCCGCGCCAATTTTCAGGACCAGCAGGCGCGCAGTAATTTGTTGAGTAAAAAACTTGAATATTATGAATTTCACATTGATTTGCTGATGCGGATGCACCAGCAGGATCCATCGAAAGGATATAACCGGCAGGCATTTGAGTTTAGCGACCGCACTCGGGCCCGGTCACTGGCTGAATTGCTGACCGAAGCCAGAGTGGACATCCGACAGGGTGTGAATCGTGAATTGCTGGATCGTGAACGGAACCTGCGTGAGCAGTTCCATGCCCGAGCGCTGGAACTGCAGCAGGTTACGAGGCAAAACACCCCAAAAGACCAGATTGAAACCATTGAAAAAAACCTGCGCTCAATCTCAGAGCAGTATCAACAGGTGCAAACCGAAATTCGTCGTCAAAGCCCACGCTATGCCCAGTTAACCCAGCCTCAAGGGGTTACGGTCGATTCGCTCCAAAAAAATATTCTTGATGCCGACTCAGCATTGGTCGAATTCTCACTAGGAAAAGAAAAGAGTTATGTCTGGGTTTTGACCACAACTGGAATTGAGTCAAAATCGTTGCCCAATCAGGCAGAAATTGAACCGCTGGCCCGCACGGTCTATGAACTGCTGACCACCCGTCAGGCCAAACTGACCGGGACTTCGCTTGAACGGCTTGAACAAATTGCGCAGGCTGATACTGAGTATTGGAAAGCGGCTGCCCGGTTGAGCGAGGTGCTGTTTCAGGGCTTAAAGCTCCCTGCCACCAAAAAGCGGCTCATCATTGTTCCCGATGGGGTGCTCAATTATGTGCCATTTGCGGCCCTTCCACGATGGATCAAATCTGAGCGGTTGCCCGCAAAGGCAACCTCATTGCCTGTTCCACTCATTCAGGATTTTGAGATCATCAACTTACCGTCAGCCTCAGTGATTGGTTTGTTGCGCACCGATTTTGGTGAGCGGCACCAACCGTCAAAGCACATCGCGATCTTTGCCGACCCGGTTTTTGAACCCACTGATGTCCGGGTGACACCCGTAAACCCCGAGCCTGTCCCGGCAGTGGCACCCGTCAACCTTGAGCAGCCAGTCAATCGCCGAATTGACCTTTCAATGCTCAAGCGGCTGGTCTTTTCGCGGCAGGAAGCGCTGGGAATTACCTCGCTGGTGGCCCCGGATCAATTGTCCCTGGCGCTTGACTTCAAGGCAAACCTCCCCAGCGTTCAGAGTCCAGCGCTTGCCGATTACCAGATCATTCACTTTGCAACGCATGGCATTGTCAACACCACGGTTCCTGAAATTTCCGGCCTGGTGTTCTCACTGGTCACACCCAGCGGCGAATCGCAAAATGGCTATCTCCGGCTGACCGATGTCTACAACCTCCAGCTTCAATCAGATCTGGTGGTGCTCTCGGCCTGCCAGACCGGGTTGGGCAAAGAAATTAAAGGTGAAGGGATCATTGGCCTGACCCGAGGGTTTATGTATGCCGGTGCTCCACGGGTGGTTTCATCGCTCTGGATGGTAGATGACAGTGCCACGGCTGAATTGATGAAGCGGTTTTATGCCGCAATCCTCGGCCCCAAGCGCCTTTCACCGGCGGCGGCGCTTCGCCAGGCCCAGCTTGAACTGGCTGGAAAAGGCACGCGGCGGTTTCCCTACTACTGGGCAGCGTTTCAATTGCAAGGTGAATGGAAACCCATGCCGGCTCACCGATAGGCACTTTGGCGACTGAACCAGTTGCATCGGGCAATCGCTTCACAGTATGGTTGAGGCGACGTTCCATCTTCCAAAGTGAACAATTTTTCGATGGCGATGGGGTTCGCCGATAACCACTCTGTCTTTCCAGAGTTGATAACTCCTGCTACGTTCGACAGTTGAGGAGACCTGGTATGGAAACACTCTGGAAATATCTGGCGATTGCTCTGGGTGGAGCGATTGGGTCAATGGTTCGCTATTATCTTGGCACGACGGCACTCTCACGTTGGGGCGCCCCGTTTCCGACGGCGACCTTTGTGATTAACATCACCGGATCGTTTATTTTGGGCTTTTTTTTGACCTTGATTGGTGACCGGTTTCCGGTGCATCCCAACTTCCGGCTGGCGGTTGCCGTTGGATTTGTCGGCGCCTACACTACGTTTTCAACCTTTGAATTTGAAGCCGCCACGCTGGTCGCTGTCCGGGATGTCATGCGGGCTACCCTGTATGTTGCTCTCAGCGTGGCGGTTGGGTTTGCGGCGGTGTGGTTTGGAATGTACCTGGCAAAAAGAGTAGCTGGCGCCTTCCCAGCCCGTGTGATTACTGTGTCCAGTGCCCCCTCACATCTGGTGACGTCGCCAGCACTGACCACTTTGCAACCTGAGGAAAAATAGTGTGGAGGGCCCATGGGTCAACTTTCAATTCGCTGGCTGATTGGGACGAGTTTGGGACTGGTGTTTCTGGCTTCGATGAGTTTCCCGAGCCCAGCCAGGGAGCCGCTGGTTCAAAAAGATCCGATTGACATAGATCCGTTGCCGTTTTATACGGCGGTGAAAGTCCTTGGGGCACATAAGAAAAACCCGGATACTGAGCAACTGGCTTCGTTTGCCACGACCCTGCATATTGAACGCGGGTTTAATTACACGTTTTATCTCTGCGCGGATGGAACATCGTCTGCTGGGGGCCCCGATCTACGAACTCTGCGGCTGGAACGGACAAATGGAAAGCCGGTGACCTTTAACGTGCTTGCGGATATTGAACCGGACGGAACCTGCCGCCAGGGCTGTGCGATTCACCTGCCCTGTTATCAGGTGAATACAAAGGAAATTGAACTGGTGGCGGGCCAGCAAACCTATCGGCTCAAGCGTCCGGCCAATTTTCGGCTCAATGAAATTCATCAGGTTGATGAGACTGGAAAGACGGTTTTGCGGACGTGGGAGAGTCCAATTGATGCGGATGTGATTGGACTGTCTGACGATGGAAAAGCGCTGTATCTACTGACACCGATTGAAGGAGTGGTACTGGAACTCACTGGCGGCCAAATCCGATTCAAGGTCCGGTCAAAAGTAAAATATCTGAAAGGCCGTGATGTGTCAGCTTCTGCGACTGATAACAAAACCCACACAACCCTCCAGTTCAACCTGAAAACCACATCGCTCTGGATCAAATACCAGACTCCCTGTTCACTACGAACACAAAACCCATAAGGCACTTTTCTTTTCCTCCTAACAGTTCGCCTACATTTAGGTTTACTCGACAGTCACCTTTAGGGTAATCTCAATCTCTCCAGCAATTCACCATATCCCTTCCTGAGTACCACACCTGCACCATTTCAGAAAATAATCTCCCTCCAGGAATGCCCGCAAGAGGCTGGCGGCGCCCAGGGGAAATATTGATCTCGAAATCAGTTCGAAAAAGGCCTGGGCTATGACCGCAATTTTTTCCCCCTCAAACACTGCTCTCCGACTGATCATCATTGCCCTGGTCTATTATGGGTTTCATAAACTTGCATTTTTATTCTTAGACCCGGTACAGCAGGTTTCACTAATCTGGCCTCCGAGTGGATTTGCCCTGGCGGTGTTGTTGCTCTCACCCAAATCACAGCTCAGATCAACTATTCTGGTTCTCTGTCTGGTCAACCTGTTTTCAAATTATGTGTCAAGTGGCTTGATCATCTTGAGTTTCGGCTATCTGGCGGCCAATTTGTCGCAGGCAGTGCTGGGGTGGGCGGTATTAACTTCTTTATGTACGGAAGGCATTGCGTTTACCCACGTCAGCGAAGTGCTGATCTTGATCGGAGTTGGCACACTTGGCACCGCGATGACCTCACTCATTGGGGCTGGCACCACGGTGCTGGCCAATCAGGTAGCGTTTGAATCTTCATACTGGACCTGGTGGACCTCTGATAGCCTGGGCGTGTTATTGATTACCCCTCTGGTTGTGACCTGGACCCGGTTTCGAATGGAACGGCCCAGATATTCAGTGGTTGAGGGACTGTTCTTTTTGACTTTATGGTGTGCTACATCCTGGCTGGTCTTTCATGGGATTGGACAGGTGTTTGTTCCCTATCCCTATTTAATGATGGCATTGCTGGTATGGGCTGTCTTAAAGTTTGGGGCACGGGGGGTTGCCACCGCCATGGTCATACTGGCAGCTATTGCGATTAGCGGGATTACCCTGACCTCCCCGTTCCCGGTCCTGGGTGGCAAAAGCCTCACCGAACAGCTCTTGCTGGTCCAACTGTATTTGGGCGTCAGTACCATCACCGGCTTGCTCCTGTCAGCCAGTCTGGCCGAAACCAAGCTGGCGGAACAGGCATCGCGCGAAGACCAGCTCCGCCTCCGTTTGTTAGGCGACAACCTTCCCAATGGAATGATTTATC
>DAOQNB010000365.1:0-6299 GCA_035335845.1 Acidobacteriota bacterium
CGCAAACGCCGTTTGGAGCGTCTCAACCAGCGGGAATAAAAACCTCGTTGTAGTACTAGCTCTCAGCCCTTAGCCCCAAGCCCTCGGTTTTACAAAACTGGGGACCGTGTCCGCTGGCTCCCGGATGGAAATGTCGAATTTCTCGGACGGCTGGATGATCAGGTCAAGGTGCGTGGGCACCGTATCGAGTTGGGCGAAATTGAAACCATTTTGCAGCAGCACCCTGAGGTTCAGGCCGCCGCCGTCCGGGTACTGAAAACTGGTCAGCCAGATGCGTTTCTGGTGGCCTATGTGACCACCCGGTCTGAGTCGAACATTGGTCAAGCTGGGGTCGAGGCTGAACTCCGAGCCTATCTCAAAGGTCAGGTACCAGCCTTTATGGTGCCGTCGGTTTTCGTTCATCTTGATCAAATGCCGTTGACTCCAAGCGGGAAAATTGATCGCCATCGCCTGCCAGCGCCAGAAAGTGTGGGTTCACAAGAAACTGGCGAAAGGATTGCTCCACGAACCGCTACGGAAATGGTTGTAGCTGATCTTTTTGCCGAGCTTCTCTTCCAGCCAAAGATTGGCATTCACCACAATTTCTTTGAACTTGGTGGGCATTCCCTGCTGGCCACGCGGCTGGCAACCCGTGTGCGCGAAGCATTTGCGATTGAATTTCCATTACAGCAGGTTTTTTCGCATCCAACCGTGGCTGAACTGGCCGGGGCGATTGATCTTGAACGCGCGCAGACCCAGGTTCGAGCCAGTGCGCCACCGTTACAGACTGTTTCCCGCAATCAAAAATTGCCGCTTTCCTTCACTCAGCAACGGCTCTGGTTCCTGGATCAGCTTGAACCAGGCAGCGCGGCCTATATTATGCCTGCGGCCCTCAGATTGACTGGCGAACTCAATCTGGAAGCCCTCCGAAACGCATTTTCAGAACTGGTCAAGCGCCATGAAATCCTGCGCACAACGTTTGTTACCACTGATGGTGAACCAGCACTCCAGATCTCTGAATTAGCCGGGTTTACCTTTGCAATCGAAGACGCGTCAACCCGCTCGATTGATCTGGCGGATACGCAATCAGCGACCATTCAACAGTTTAAAACCGAAATGCTGCAATTTTTGTGGCGCCCGTTTGACCTTGCTGCCGGGCCGCTGCTGCGAGTCCAGATAGTGAAACTGGCCAAAACCGACCACCTGCTGCTGATTTCAATGCACCACATTGTTTCAGACGGATGGTCAATCGGTGTGATGTTGCGCGAAGTGGCAGCACTCTATCGGGCTGGCGTGACCGGGCAACCATCATCGCTGCCGGCGTTGCCAGTTCAATTTGCTGATTATGCCGCCTGGCAACGTGACTTTTTAAATTCGGAACGGCTGGAAGCAGAACTTGCCTACTGGAAACAAAAGTTTGCGGCTCCGCTTCCGGTTTTATCGCTTCCGACAGATCGGCCACGGCCCGAAGTACAGACCTTCCAGGGTTCGGATGAAACTTTCAGCCTGTCGCCTGAACTTTCCGAGAAAGTGCGTGCGCTGAGTCGTCAGCATGGCAGCACGCTGTTTATGACGCTCCTGGCGGCTTTTCAGACCTTGCTTTTACGGTACTCCGGGCAGGAAGACATTGTGGTTGGGTCACCGATTGCCAACCGCAACCACCTGGAAACGGAAGGGTTAATTGGTCCGTTGATCAACACCCTGGCACTCCGAACTGATTTTTCAGGCCAGCCGACGTTTATAGACGTCCTCAACCGCGTTCGCCAGACCACGCTCGAAGCCTTTGCCCACAGCGAAGTTCCCTTTGAAAAAATCGTGGATGCCGTTCAACCCGAACGCGATATGAGCCGGACACCACTGTTTCAGGTCATGTTTGACTTTGGAAATCAGGCCCGAAATCGTCAAAAAGGCCAGACGTTGCCGGGACTCTCGATCACACCAGTGGAGTTTGAAAGCCGGATTGCCCGCCTTGATTTAACGCTTTCGATGGTGGATACCGGCCACTCACTGGCCGGGAACCTCGAATTTAACACTGACTTGTTTGACCGTGTGACGATTCGGCGAATGCTTGGCCATTTCCAAACTCTGCTGGAAAATCTGGTCGCCAATCCGGAACAGCCGGTGACAACCGTTCAGTTGATGACCGCGACGGAACTCCATCAGATTCTGGTTGAATGGAATGACACGCAGCTTGAGTATCCAAAAGACAAATGCCTGCACCAGTTGTTTGAAGCCCAGGCAGTGCGGGCGCCACTGGCCACCGCCGTTGTCTTTGGCGATGCAGAACTGACCTATGGCGAACTCAATGCCCGGGCCGATGCGCTGGCCGGATACCTGTGCTCGTTGGGTGTCGGACCAGATACGCTGGTTGGAATCTGTGTGGAACGGTCGCTGGAAATGGTGGTTGGGCTGCTGGGAATTCTCAAAGCTGGCGGCGCCTACGTTCCGCTTGACCCAACCTATCCGCTGGAACGTCTGATCTTTATGATCCAGGATGCCCAGCTTCCGGTGATTGTCACGGACACTGAATCAGAAGCCTTCTTACCCGTCCACCAGTCAGAGATTGTGAACATCAACACCTTTGAATCTTCAACCTTCAGGCACCCGGAACCCGGAACCCGGAACCCGGAACCCGAGAATTTGGCTTATGTCATCTACACCTCGGGCTCAACGGGACTGCCCAAAGGGGTGTTGATCACCCATCGAAACATCGTTAATTTGTGTTCCGCAGTTCAGCACTTGCTGAAACTCAGCCCCAGCGACCGTTTCCTGCAATTTGCCTCACTCAATTTCGACACGGCTGCCGAAGAGATATTTTCAGCTCTAACCTGTGGAGCAACGGTTGTTCTCAGAACGCACACCGTGGTTCCATCTTGCGCCGAATTTGTTGAATTTATTGACCATCATCGGGTGACGGTCATTGACCCGCCGACAGCGTACTTTAGCGAGCTGACGCGGGAATTGACCGCTTCAAACACACCGCTTCCAGCCAGTTTGCGGATGGCCTTTGTCGGCGGCGAAAAGGCGTCACCCGTAACTTCGGCTCAGTGGCAAAAACTTGGCCAGGGTCGTGCGTCGTGGATCAACGGCTATGGTCCAACCGAAGCAACCGTGACCTGCATTGCCTACGCCCCACCAGCCTGGTCGCCTGAAATGGAAACCTGGACCGAGCTTCCGATTGGCCGTCCAATGGCCAATGTCCAGGCATACATTCTGGATCGGAATTTACAACCGGTGCCGATTGGCGTCCCTGGCGAACTGTGCATCGGCGGTGACGGCGTGGCCCGTGGCTACCTGAACCGACCGGGTCAATCAGGGTTCAGGGTTCAGGGTTCAGGGTTCAGGGTTTCTAAATCAGAAGGATCTGATCAAGTTTATGGCAAAAAACCTCAGGATTTATCAAATCTCTCACAAGGGAGTCCCCAAACCCTGAACCCTGAACCCCGAACCCTGGTTTTAGAGCCCGGAACCCTGTATTGCACTGGCGACCTTGCCCGCTTCCGGCCAGATGGGATCATCGAATATCTGGGCCGGATTGACGATCAGGTCAAGATTCGTGGATATCGGGTTGAACTGGGCGAAATCGAAGCGGTCCTGATGCAACACCCGCAGGTCGCCGAGGCGGTCGTCCTGGCCAAACCTGATGAGTCAGGCCACAAACGCCTGATTGCTTTTGTAAAATCCAAGCCAGAGTTCCACTCAGACAAATCAGATACTCCGACTCTGGAACCTGGAACCCGGAACCCGGAACCCGGAACCCTGGCTTTCGCAGTTTTCCTTGGCGACCAGTTACCAGAGTACATGATTCCGGTGGCATTTGTGGTACTTGAGCAATTTCCAATGCTCCCGAATGGAAAAGTTGATCGAAAAGCATTGCTCCGGGTACCGGTTGCCATTGAAGCACCAGCCAAAGAAGTTACGCTTCCGCAAACCCAGATTGAAGAAACCCTGGCCCGGATTTGGGCACAGGTGCTGCGGGTACCGCAGGTTGGGGTTCACGATAATTTCTTTGAACTCGGCGGAGACTCGATCCTGACCATTCAAATCGTGGCGCGGGCAGGTCAGGCCGGCCTGAAACTGAGTCCAAAGGATATTTTCCAACGCCAGACGATTGCCGAACTCGCCACAATTGTCGAAGCTGGCGCCTTGATTTCCAACGAACAGGGACTGATTTCGGGAACGGTGCCCCTGACACCAATCCAGCACTGGTTCTTTGAACAACCCTTGTCGAACCCCCATCATTGGAATCAGGCATTTCTCTTTGAAGTGCCGCTCGCCCTCGAAACTGAAAAGCTCAAGCTTGCGGTGAAGCACGTGCTGGATCATCACGATGCCGTGCGAATGCGCTTTACCAAAACTGACACGGGCTATGTCCAAACCAACCTGTCGGCAGAACCTGGAGAAGTCGTCCGATTCCACGATCTTTCAGATGTACCAGACGAGGGGCTGGCTTCTGAAATTGAACAGATTGCCCAGGCGGAGCAGGCATCGCTTCATATCTCAGACGGTCCGCTGGTACGGGTCACCTACCTGGCAACCGGCCTTGGACGAACCAATCGGCTGCTGGTGGTCATCCATCATCTTGTGATAGATGCTGTCTCGTGGCGGATCCTGCTCGAAGACCTGATTTCGGCCTATCGCCAACTCAGTCAAAACCAGTCAGTTCAACTTCCAGCCAAAACCACATCGTTTAAGGACTGGGCCGAACGGTTGCACATATATGCTCAATCACCAGCCTTGACCCAGGAAGCCCCCTTCTGGTTCAACACGCTCAAACCACCTGTGGTTCGAATTCCGGTTGATTTTATTAAAAGTGAAAACACGGTCGCATCGGCGGCTGAGGTAGTGGGGGCACTTGATGAAGCGCAAACCACCGCCCTGTTGCGGCAGGTGCCCAAAGCCTTTGGAACTCAGATCAACGAAGTGTTACTGACAGCAGTCACCAGAGCCCTTTCGGATTGGATACTTGAAACGCTTCCCACATCAACAACTTTCAATAATGTGACTGACTTCCCCCCAGCAACCCGGAACCCGGAACCCGGAACCCGGAACCCGGCTCTCCTGATTGATTTCGAAGGCCACGGTCGTGAGGAACTCTTCCCCGACGTCAATCTTTCGCGAACCATCGGCTGGTTTACGACGTTGTTCCCGGTTCGTCTGGAATTGAGCACCACCCAACCCGTTCCCGAGCACCTCAAAACGATTCAGCAAAGGCTTCAGCAAATTCCAAACCGTGGGATTGGTTATGGAATCCTCCGATACCTGAATCAAGATCACTCACTGCAGGCACAATTCTCGGCAGCCGCCCACGCTGAGATTGCCTTTAACTATTTTGGTCAACTGGATGCACACCCTGGCACGGCAACAGGTGTACCTGGATTCAGAGTAGCACCAGAGTCACCAGGATCACCTGCCGACGCACAGGGTATTCGAAGTCATTTGATTGAAGTTCAGGCCAGCATCACAGGTGGAAAGTTGAAAATGGTGTGGACCTATAGCCAGAATTTACATAGTCCTGTAATTATTTCGCGACTTTCTCATCTGTGTCTGGATACGCTGACAACACTCATTTCCCAAACCCAACTTGCTGCCCAATCCCGAATGGTTCAACCAGAAGACTTCCCGCTGGCCAATCTGGATAAAAACAAACTGGGAAAGGTGTTGTCCCAGTTAGGTAAGAAAAAATGAACTCAATAAAATGAATTTCTCATTCCCCCTGTTTGTTTAAAAGGAACCAAACGTCACAACTCACACAAGGAGTCATCCGCACCTATGCACACACTGAAAATTACACACCGGCCAATGATGTTTCTCGCTGCGTTCTTTCTGCTTATGTCACCTCTTTTTGTCCAGGCAGCACCCGTTCAAGAAGAAGCGAAAGAACTACAAGAACATTATTCTCAACTCGATAAGGCCATTAAAGATAAAAAAATTGATGCCATGGCCTCGGTCATGACCGAAGATTTCAAGTTCCAATCCAAAGATGGCAAATCCTTTACCAACAAGCAAACCCTGCAATTGACAGAACAAATGTTTTCCGCTCTGCAAACCGTCCACGAGTCAGTGAGCAAGGTTGAAAAAGTTGAGGAAGGTGACACTGCAACAACACTCGTTGCAACCGTGAAACAAACGCTCAAAGGAACCATCACTGGCCCCGATGGAAAACCACACGAACTGGTTTCGATCACAGTTTCGAAAGATCAGTGGGTTGATACCGAAGATGGATGGAAAATGAAGGCCAGCACCACCATTGAAGAAACCACCACCATTGACGGAAAGCCAATGCAATAAGCATTAGGGCTGAAGAAAATGGGCTGAAG
>DAOQNB010000366.1:0-6285 GCA_035335845.1 Acidobacteriota bacterium
ATCGCCCACGTTGAGCCAGCCCGGGAATACCAGTTGTTGCCACCGACTGAAAACACCTGATTGCCTGCATTGCACCAGAAGTGTAAAACTCCATCCAGTCAAGAAATGTACCCCAATCGGTCTGGAGATTTTTCACCTGTGGCTTTTGTTGACCGCCTCAAATCACTTTGGAATCGTCGTGCCATTGAACGGGCGCAACAGATTGCCTTTACCAACTTTGTTCTGGCTGAACTTCGGGTGCCGCTCAAGGTGGAATATGAGGCTATTCCAAGCTTGCTCTATGATGGCAGGATCAATGGAGCTGCATTTAAAGCGAAATCTGAGTCCTGGATTATCCGTTTCCATTCTGTGAATGTGACATTGAGCAACTTTCATTTCAAATTCCGGATGTTTCCAATTCATCTTGATATTTTAGGTTTTCCGGCTGAATCCAAACAGGTTACGGATGCATTGGAATTGGCTGAAACAAAGTATGAGACCTTCTTACAAACTGCCGATCCAGCATATCTCCATCAGGTTCGGAGAATCGTTTTTGATGTGTGGTTTACATCTGAAAAACATAAGCAAAATCTAATAGTTGAAGAAATTGTATTGCAGTTGACGGCTGTACTTGGTGGTTCATCCTGGATTGATCGTGAAATACTGTATTTTGATTCAATGGGTCAGTGGTTGGGAGGTGGCGAAATCGTATTTCCAGAGCCAGTTCCTGAAGTTGTGATTATCAAACGTTTTCAACGCATTGCGCCAAAATTCACTGGTCCGCTGGCCGGACAGGTGGTTGATATTTCGAACTACTCACGAAAAGAAATTGATCTGCCGGGTGTGTGTACCATGAAGATGCTTGCGCGGCAGTTTTGATGAATGGCTCGAACCTCGAAAAATCAGGTTTTGAAGTAATTTGGTGAACTTTAGTTCGCTTTTTGCCGTTTTGGGCGACAATTCCAGGCCCACCTCTCAGTTTTCACCAAAAATCAATCCCACACTATGCTTCGATATTCACCTGGCTTGGCCATATTGTGCCTGCTGGTGAGTTTTTTGTCTGTTCAGGCTGGCGAATCCGCCATGTTTCAGGCAAACCTCAACCACACAGGCGTTTACTCAACGAAAGCTGCCGCCCAGTTTACGGGCATCAAATGGAAGTTTGTTACAAATGGTCCGGTGCGGTCCTCGCCGACGCTGTTTGACGGCGTTGTGTATTTCGGCAGCAGCGATCAGTTTTGTTATGCCGTCCAATCCCAAACCGGACGTCAGGTCTGGAAGTTTCAGGCTGGTGGCGCGGTTCATTCGGCCCCAGCCTGTACCACAACCGATGTGTACTTCACCGATTCAAAAGGCACGCTCTATGATCTGGGTCGAGCGGACGGCAAGCTGAAATGGAAGCTGGAAACGGCAAATCACCCATATATCGGTGGCTGGGACTTTCTCATCTCGTCGCCGATTGTTACAAATACGCTGGTCTATTTCGGCAGCGGAGATGGGTATCTGTATGCAGTTGAAAAAGCCACGGGGAAACAAAAATGGCGGTTCCAGACGGGCGAAGTGATTCGTTCGACACCAGCGGTGGCGGACGGGCTGCTCTACATTGGCGGATTTGACGGGAAACTTTCGGCACTGGACGCCGAAACCGGGCAGGCTCGCTGGGAATTTAAAACCATCGGGAACCAGTTTTTCCCAAAAGGTGAGATCCAGGGTTCACCCGCGATTGTAGACGGAATTGTGTGTTTTGGCAGTCGTGACTATCATTTATATGCGCTTGATGCCAAAACCGGAAAAGAGCTGTGGAAGGTAATGCACGAGAATTCGTGGGTGATTACAACTCCGGTCATTCACAATGGAGTTGTCTATGCCGGCAGTTCAGACGGGAAATTTGTCCAGGCGGTTGACCTCAAAACCGGCGTGGAGAAATGGCATGTGGCAACAACTTCAAACGTGCTGGCTTCGCCGGCACTGGCTGAAGATGTGGTGTATTTTTCCCAGATGGACGGTGTTTTTCTGGCGCTGGACGCGACCACGGGGAAAGAGAAATGGAAGTTTACGGCGACTGACCCAATTTTTTCTTCGCCAGTCGTCGCCGACAGTGTGGTCTATGTCGGGTGTGATGACGGAGGACTCTACGCTCTGTCCGGTGAACCAGCAGACACCTTCCAGCCAGCCGTGTGGAAAGCCGTGTACTGGGATGAAAAAGTCGTCTATCACTGGTTTGAACATCACGTCCCGGTCCGCGACCATTTTGTGAAGGCCGGGTACACGCAAATTGATTCCGTCGGACTGTATCGGTTTATGAATCGGCGAATCAAAGACAAAACCCCGAGCGTGATTGTCTTTGCGATGGATTGTGTTCCAGGTTTTCTGGCATCGGAAATTTCAGAGAAAGCGTTGCTGCGTCAATATCTGAATGCTGGCGGGAAAATTGTCTGGCTCGGAGAGCCTCCGCTGGCAGTGATCAAAGATGAAAACACCGGGTTGCCCTATAATTTCAACCCTGAGCGAACGACGAAAGTGCTTGGATTCAACGACAAGGATGCCGATTCCGGGCTTTACGCTATGAAGGCCACACCCGAAGGGAAAAAATGGGGCCTGCCTGATTCGTGGGTTGGTTCCTGGCCGATTGATCCGAAGGAAGTCACTACGGTTCTCGGCACCGATGAATTTGGCCGTCCAATGGCCTGGGTCAAGAACTACGGCGGACCCGAAGGCACAGGCTTTGTCCGACTGTGGGGCCGTCAGAGGGCAATTGATAACTTGCCGGCGATTCAGGCGATTGCGGAGTATGGACTTTAGGTCAAGCGTTCCGCCGAAAAGGCGGAACTCTTCACCGTGGGTGTGCTCTTCGTCGCGTCTGCGTGTCATCCGTCGCAAAAGAATTGAATAAGCTCAATTTTCGCATAGCTTTAACCTCGTCAAAAAGCTTGTCGGGTCACGATGGAGGTTGCTATGCGGAAGTCACGAAGAAACAGGTTGGTGAGTGTTGGTTTTTTCATTGTGAGTGCTGTGTGCGTCACCACACAGCTTCAATTCAAATCGGTGAGTGCCGAAAAACAGTTCACCGAACCAGGCGCTGCTCAGGTCATGCGGGCGATACCTGCAACAGATGCAGAAGAGCCGTCACTTTTGCCGGCAATCCAGGATGAACTGATCTTTGATACAAACCGACTGACTGTGGACGCCAATGCCACGTTTGGTCAGGAAGCCAAATTGATTGCGCCAGATGGCGCCGGGGGAGATGAATTTGGGTCTACGGTGGCAATCAGCGGGAACACCGCAGTTGTCGGCTCCTCATTTGCCGATGTTGATGGCAAGGCAGATCAGGGCGTCGCGTATGTGTTTGTTCGGAGCGGTTCTGCGTGGTCATTACAGCAAAAGCTCATTGCCAGCGATGGGTTGGCCGGCGACCGGTTTGGATTTTCAGTCGCGATTGAGGGCAATACCCTGATTGTTGGTGCTGTGGTTGATGATGAACCGACTTTTGGCGAAGGATCAGCCTACATTTTTGTTCGTTCCGGAACAACCTGGACTGAGCAGGCCAAGCTGGTTGCCAGTGACCGCGAAGCCGCCGACCAGTTTGGGCAATCGGTCGCTATCAGTGGCAACACCGTGGCGATTGGGGCCCTGCGTGATAATGGACCTGAAACCGGAGACCAGGGCTCGGCTTATGTGTTTGTTCGTTCGGGGACAACCTGGACCGAACAGGCCAAACTGGTTGCGAGTGACGGAGATAACAATGATCTGATGGGAGCTTCTATTGGAATCAGCGGCAATACAGTGGTTGTTTCAGCCACGCGCAAAGAAGCGGCGTATGTGTATGTCCGCAGCGGAACCACCTGGAGCCAGCAACAGAAATTGACTGCCAGCGACGGCATGGCGGTTGATTTTTTTGCGACTTCGGTTGCCATTGATGGCGAGCGAATTGCCGTTGGTGCCTCACAGGATGATGAATCAGGCGGAATTGACCAGGGCTCAGCTTATGTTTTTGAACGAAGCGGTACCATCTGGACGGAACGGCAAAAAATAACGGCCAGTGACGCAACGGCTTCAGCAAAATTCGGTGCCAGCGTTTGGATCCGAGGCCCACGGCTTCTGGTTGGTGCCAATGGTGAAAATCTATCCCGTGGGGCGACGTACGTTTTTGATTTGATTGGAAGTACCTGGGTCGAACAGCAAAAACTGATTGCCTCTAACCAGGCTCAAAATGATTTTTTTGGAAATGACACCGGGCTCAGTGAAGACGGAAGCACTGTTCTGGTTGGCTCACTTCGGAGCGACATCAGCGGCGTTTTTAATCAAGGTGCTGCCTATGTATTTCGCCTGTGTCCGTCCATTTCAGCGGTACTCAGTGGAAGTACAACCATTTGTTCAGGTGCATCCGGTTCAGTTTCGGTGGCAGTAACGGGCGGGGCTGCTCCGTATACCATCACACTCAGCAACGGCGGCGGCACGTTAACTGCAAACAGCCCATTGAGTTTTTCAGTGAGTCCAGCCACCGATACCACCTACACAATTCAATCTGCTGTGGATGCCAGCGGATGTCCAATCACCACCAGTGGAAGTGCTGTGATAACCGTTCTGCCTGGGGCCACGGTTGATGCCGGAACCGACATCACCGTGTGTGCTTCAACACCTGCGGTTCAATTGAATGGAAGTTTCGGTGGGGCGGCCACGAGTGCTGCCTGGACTGGTGGCATGGGAACATTCATTCCAAATCGTTCAGCCGTGAATGCAACCTATGTTCCTTCCTGGTCTGAAGTTATGGCTGAAAGTGTGACGCTGACATTGACAGCGGATAACCCAAACGCAAGTTGTACTGACCCATTTGACCTGGTGACGATTTTCTTTGCCACGCCTGCGATGATTGACATTGCCAGCCTTCAGCCGGTGTGTGCCACCAGTCCGGCAGTCCAACTTGTGGGTTCAGTTGGCGGCGGTGCTTCAAACGGCACCTGGAGCGGCGGAACTGGAACATTTTCCCCAAATGCAAACGCGCTCACCGTTGTGTATACCCCATCACCACCAGAGATTGCCCAGGGGAATGTTACCTTGACACTGACCACGGATGATCCCGCTGGTCCCTGTGAAGCAGCCAGTCTTAGTGTGATCCTGACTATCGTCCAACCGCCATCAGTTCAGGCTGGACCAGACCAGACAGTTTGTACCGGGACGGAATCTATTCAACTGAATGGAAGTCTGAGTGGGGTCAGCCAGGCGACCTGGACCGGCGGCGCTGGAACGTTTTCACCGAATGCCACCGCCCTCAATGCCACCTATTTTCCAACTTCCTCAGAAATGGAAAGCGGGAGCGTGACATTGATGCTGATTTCTGAAGACCCAGCCGGCCCCTGCACCGCCGTGAGCGACAATGTGACAATTTCCTTTGTTGACTGTGTTGAACGGTCAGTCGTGTACGTTCCAGACACACTGAACAACCGCATTCAACTGTTTGACGGCCAGCAATGGTCAGTGGTCGCTGGTGGTGTCGTCGGCTCCGGCAACGGGCAATTTCGCAGCCCCGAAGCTGTTGCCGTGAGTGCCAGCCGCCTGAAACTCTATGTCGCCGATACCGGAAACAACCGGATTCAATGGTCAACGGATGGCGGCGCAACCTGGGCTGATTTTGCCACGGTGGGAAGCGCTCCCAATCAGGTCCGGGCACCGGAAGGGCTTGCGCTGGATGCACTTGGGAATTTGTATGTCTCAGATACCGGAAACGGTCGTGTCCTTCGATTTAACAATGGTGTTCCTGGAATGGGCGTGGTGATTTCCAGTAACGGACAGGGAAGCGGCCAGATTGTCAGTCCACGCGGGATGACGATTGATAGCGAGTTCACCCTGTATGTCGTGGATGAAGCCAACAGTCGAATTCTGAAAATCACAAACGCCAATCTGGTGACCATCTCGACCACGGGCACGATTCTTTCAGCCAAAGGCGTTGGATTAAATCACGTTCAAAATCCGCAGGGAATTGCGGTTGATTCGTTCGGGAATCTCTACATTGCGGACACAGGCAATTCGCGCATTCTGAAATTTCCCAATGGAAACCCGGCCAACGGTGTTGCGCTGGCGCTCACTGGTTCACAACTTGGGCAAGTCAATCGTCCTGAAGGCGTTACCGTCTGCCGTTTTACCAGTGGACCCCAGGCCGGCGCTCAGTTTTTGGTGATTGGTGACACCCTCAACAATCGCATTCAAGGGCGACTGGTGTCAGGCGGGCCCTGGTCGTTGGTTGGCCTGCCAAATGGTGCCGGCACGACGGTCGGGCGGTTTCGCGGACCGAGCAAAATACGGTGACAG
>DAOQNB010000367.1:0-6283 GCA_035335845.1 Acidobacteriota bacterium
GAAGAATGAAGAATGAGCTTGGGGCTTGGGGCTTCTTCAAAAGTATTGATTTCTAATCATTAACCACTCACCACATTCTTTATTCTCAATGCTCTTTATACCATTTTGGAGTGAAGCTCTCGTATTAGCAAAAGGCTAAATCATTGGGAGAATTGGATTTCCCTGACCTGTGACCCCGATACCATGACCCCAAAATGGTATTATTCATCAAGCAGTTCACGGACACGTGATAACAATTGAGTAATGGAAAATGGCTTCGGCAGAAACGCGGTGCCTTCTGTCAGGAGTTTTTGAACCGAGACCAGACCTTCGGTATATCCGGAAATATAAATCACTTTCATGTCAGGCCGGAATTCCCTGATCTGGTGACTTAATTCGATGCCGCCCAGTCGGGGCATGACGATATCGGCAATCAACAAATGGATTGGTTCTGGATAATTTTTGGCCATATCTCGGGCCAGACTGCCGTCTCCGGCTTCAAAAACTTTGTATCCCAGGTCTGACAAAATATCGCGGGCGAGGTTTCTCACCGCGGGTTCATCTTCAACCAAAAGAATCGTTTCGGTGCCACGAAAGATCTGGAGTGGCAAGCTGGGAAGGGTCGCCCGGCGATTGGTTTCCTGCCAGACCGGAAAAAATACTTTAAAGACAGTTCCAACGGTCGGTTCGCTGTAAAAAGTGATGTGCCCTTGATTTTGTTTGACAATCCCATAGCAGGTAGAGAGGCCAAGCCCCGTACCTTTTCCCTGCTCTTTGGTTGTGAAAAAGGGTTCAAAAATATGTTCAAAGTTATGTGGAGCAATCCCAACTCCGTTATCACTCACCGCTAACATGACATACGGGCCAGGTATCAGACCAGTGGTTTGCCGGTTAAACTCAGGACCCAATTCAACCAGTTGGGTTTCGATGACCAGGGTACCACCTGTGGGCATCGCGTCACGGGCGTTGACAATGAGATTGAGCAGGATTTGTTCAAACTGGCTGGCATCAATTTTAGTTTTCGGCAAGGCTGGTGCCAAAATGGTTTTGACTTCGATATGCTCACCAATGAGCGGAAGGATCGTGCTCTGCATTCCTGTGATGCGCTCATTGAGGTTCAGAATATGTGGTTCGATGGTTTGTTGCCGGGCAAAAGCCAGTAACTGCCGGGTCAGCGTGGCCCCTCGTTCAGCCGAACTGATGATGCTGAGCAATGATGACGTGGCCGTTGCGTCCTCTTCATGCTGAAACCGGCGTTTGAGCAACTGGGTGTACCCCAGGATGATTGTCAGCAGGTTGTTGAAATCATGGGCAATCCCGCCAGCCAGTCGCCCGATGCTTTCCATTTTCTGGGATTGGGTCAGTTGGCCTTGCAAGAGTTTGTATTCAGTGATGTCGAGGTGGGTGCCGGCGGCCCGAACTGGTTTTCCACTCGCTGAACGTTCGATGACCTTGCCGCTCAGGAGAAACCATTTCCACGCGCCATTTTTCGCCTGCAGTCGTTGTTCGGTTTGGAAAAATGGAATGAGGTTGTTGAGGTGAGCTGCGATGCTCTCTTCAACCTGTGGGCGATCATCCAGGTGGGTCAGATGGAACTGGTACTGAAAGGTAGGTTCAATCTCATCAATCGAATAGCCAAGCATTTCGGCCCATCGCTGGCTATAGGTCACTTTATCGCTTTCAAGGTTCCAATCCCATAGCCCCAGATTGGCCCCCTGCAACACCAGTTCGAGGCGTTGCTCGGTTTTTAACAAGGCACTCTTGGCCCGTTTGCGCTCGGTGATGTCAGTAATGACCAGAACAAATCCAATCACCTGATCATTCTGGTTGCGTTTGTAATTCCAATCCACCTGCAGGTCAATCGGACGGTCAAATTTGGTTAACGTCTCAATTTCCAGCGTGAATGGAATCGGTTGGTCATCGAGAAATGATTCAAACTGAGCTTTGAGTGTGGGTGAACCATAGGGTTGGAGCAGGAGCCAGGCACTGTGACCGACCACTTCGCCGCCGCCGGTATAATCAAAAATGTTATGCGCATAGGCATTGGCAAAGGTAATGAGCCCATCGGGTTGGATTTCCAGGATGCCATAGGGGATCGTTTCAACCAGCAGGGCAATTTGCCGCTGACTGTCTAACAGCGCCTGACTCGCCAGCTTGCGCTCGGTCACATCGAGGCAAACCCCTCGCAATTGGGTCAGGGTTCCAGATTGGTCAAACACCCCAGCCACGATTTCAGCAATAAATATTGACTGACCGTCTTTTCGAAAGACCTCAACTTCAGGGTAAAAAAGTCGCTTGTTCAAACATAAATCGGTCAGGAACGCATCATGGTCTCTCAAGGTTGAATACCACGACGCCATGCTGTGTTGTTTGGCTTCCTCGGGCGTTTCAAACCCAAACATGGTGGCAAAAATCTGGTTGCAGGTAATGAGTGTGCCATCTGGCTGCGAAATATAATTTCCAGTGAGGTCGGCCTCAAACATTTCGCGATAGCGTTCTTCACTCTCTAACAGTGCCCGTTCGGCCTGTTTACGTTCGGTGATATCGCGAACCAGGCTGATGATTTCATTGTCAGGAAAGGGTAAAAATCGGGCTTCAAAATGGCGTTCGGGGCCAGGCTGGTTGTGGAGGGAATATTCGACGGTTGCCATTTTGTCAGTTTGATGCACCCATTGCATGGCCTGAAGCAACGGCTCGGCAACATCAGGAGGTAGCAGCGTACTGATTCGCTGCCCAAGTAACTCGCTGGTCGTGACGTTATAATCGGCAGACGATCCGGCAAAGAAGTCAACAATTTTACCGTCCAGGTTCAACCGAAACATCTGGTCAGGAATCGCCTCAAACACGGCCTGGAGTTCAGCCGTCTTTTCACGGAGCGCCACTTCAGCGCGTTTGCGTTCGGTGGTATCACGGCTGATGACGACCCAATAGACGTGGCCGCGTTTGTTGGCAAAGGGAACGATGCTCGATTCAACCCAAAACTCGGTGCCTTCTTTGCGGTAATTGATGGCCTCGGTCACCACTGGTTTTTCGTGCAGGCGGATCGCCCGGAACCGGGCCACTTCAGCCGGATCCGTTTTGGGGCCATACAAAATGGTCGGTGGTTTGCCTAAGACTTCGTCTGGATCATACCCGGTTAACCGGCTAAAGGCGTCATTGACATAGGTGATGACCAGGGTTTGTGGGTCGGTCAGGCTGGGTTCAAGAATATAGATGCTGTCCTGGGCGTGAACCACGGCTGATCGAAAGAGATGGAGCTGTTCTTCGGTGCGTTTGCGTTCGGCAATTTCCACTTTCAAGTCACGATAGATGACTTCAAATTGCTGATTCCGTTCATAGACCCGATATTCCAGAAATTCATTGAGCCGCTGGAGATTTTCACTGGCTTGTTGGGCGTCAGTTACATCCTGGTTCATCACCAGCGCCGCCGCAAAGGTATGGGACTCGGTCCAGATGGGAATCGCTGAATTCAAAATCGACCGCCGGTTGCCATTGAGGTATTCAATCGTGACGACTTCTTCGTTGAGTGATGTCTCACTTTGGGTAATGGCACGGGCAATCGCCCACTCATGGGCTTTGACCTGACGGGTGGTTTCAGTTGACCACACCGCCTGTGGGCCCTTGATATTGCTCGACGCCTGTTTGACGCCCGCCCACATCTGCTGCCCGGCCAGGTTTTCATAGAGAATGCTCCCCCCACGGTCAATGATCCAGACGCCTATTGGGAGAACTCGTAAGACGGCATTGAGCAACTCGCCAATTGGTGTTGATTGGAAATTGTTTTCAACGATGGGGGTGGCTTCGACAATTTTCCGGGCCGCCGACATGCGAGCGCGGGTTTCCCGTTCACGCAGCAATTCCATAGCCCGCTTATAGCCGGATTCAAGCGCCCGCAATTGCTCGTTTTCTTCACGCAGTGCCTGAAGTTCTTGTAGCAACGCTTCTCGTTCAACTTGAGAGGTGTGGGTTGAATCGTTCATCAGCTCGGGGTGATCGGTAGAGTTTCCGCGGTGCGGGCGGTGCGGAGGTCAGGGTTCAAGCGCCGAATCGTTTCAACAGCCAGATGCGCCTGCATCTGTAACCGCTGTTGGTGATCAGTGGTCAACATCGCCTGGGTCATCGGTGAGTAACGAATTGCCTGATAGGTTTCAAAAAACGTGCGAATCTGGTTGAGTGCGTCCGGTACATCAAGCACTGAATCCCGGTTTTGGGTTGATGGTCCAGGCTCTATGGTAACCCGGAGCGTTTGTTCAACCCGATGAAAAAACTCCGTTATCGTTTCAGACTCCTGAATACTCAGCCCGGCGGTCTGAAACGCGTTGAATACTTCTCCCAATAAGTCTTCGGCTGTCAGTGCGGTCGGTTGAGGGTGGATCCAGCGAAGCGGGTTCAAAAACCAGGTCAGATTGAGTGTATTGAGCGAAATTTGAAATCTCAGTCTATATAACAGAAAACCCGCGATGGCAAAAGTCAGGCCGATTCCCCAGACCTTCAAGCCAGCATTTTTCATGTAGTTCCAGGGTTTTTGCAACAGATTCACCAGATGGAGGTGGGCAATCGCCTGGATAAGCTGTTTCCCGGTCAGGCTCAACCAGGTAAGTTTCTCTTTCCACCACCGGGCAAACCCCTGTTCCCGCTCATAGTTGATTGCGGCTGGTGGCGTTGGGTCAAACGCTATCCAGCCGTGTGACTCCTGATCATAGACTTCACACCAGGCATGGGCATGGTGCTGGCGGATAATCCACTGCCGACTGGTGTGATTGAGTTCCTGGCTGTAAAAACCAGCCGCCACCCGGGCTGGAATCCCGATTGACCGTAGCAGCAACACCATCCCGGAAGCATAGTATTTACAATAGGCTGGCCGCCGATTCTGAATAAAATCAACGATTGGATCCCCGTGTGGATTGAGTTTGACATCGAGTGAATACACAAACTGGGTCCGGAAAAATATTTCTATCTGGCGGGCGGCTTCGAGTGATGAGTGCGGGTGAGAACCCACAACCTGATGGGCAATGGGCTGCAATTGTGTTGCCAGCGCAGCCGGAAGGGCGGTATTGAAGGTCAGTTCAACGGCTGAAAGGGGTGTTTGTGGTAACTGGCTGGGTTGAACGGGAAACGGGGCTGATATCCGGTACTGGTTGAGGCTGGTGCCTGGAAAACACCAGATAGATGGCCCCCGGGCATATTTTAAATTGATGCCTTTCTCAACCGTAAATCCTGTGGTGCCATAACTCAATGGCAATGCACCGTGTAAATCAGCAAATACCTGAACCTGTCGGGTGAGAACACTGGGTGAAGTCTGGGGAGTCAACTCCTGGTTTGGGGCAGCCGCCTGTGGGAATGAAACCTCTTGTGTCGTGTCAGTCGTGGTAATCCATTCATCTGGAATGGGTTGTGCCTGACCCTTTTCAGTTTCCCAGCCGCGCTCCGTATACGTTGAAAAGACCTGGGTGCGCAAATACCCTGGTGGCTTTACACCATCAACCGTGGCCACAATGGTTGGTTCAAGGCGCAGGCTGCTTTGGCGCGAAAGAATCAGACTTCCTGACGCACCCATCTGGTCCGAAAAGCTATCCAGACCAGATCCAGAAGCTGATTCAAGCCATCCAAACACTCGAAACAGATTTCGGCTGATCAGATTGAGCGAGGTACTTCCAATGAGCGTCAACCCACAGATGATCACACTGGTGAAACAGATGATGCCCCAGTATCTAAATTTTTCAGTTGTGGTGCGAAAAGCGAAAGGCACCTGGTTGACTTGCAGCCGGATCAACTCTATCAGGAGCCATACCCCAAAAAGGCAAAGGATCAAGAGGACAACGTGCCGGCTGGCAGGATTCAAAGACGTTCCCGCTGCCAGAGCCAGAACTGTGCTGCTGGCCAGCACTCCCACATCGCGCCACTGCCGGCGTTGTGGAAGGTACCACACCCACACCGCACTGATTTCAGAGAAAAAACCCCGAATGAGGCTGGCGGCTGGGGTAATTGATGCAAAGGATGCAAGGTAGTACCCACCCGAAATGATCAGGATTGCCAGTACCGCAATCCCGGTACGCTTCATTTGATTGCGCGTCGGCCATCCCAATTCGAATTGGTTCCCATAGGCTGAAAGCATCCCCAGCCCACATCCCACCGACAGCGGCCATTCCTGATATGCCAGCCCAAATGCCAGAATGGCGGTTAACATCAACCCAAGTTGCGAGAGGTGAGGTCGGGAGTGCATAGGTGGATTTTCGGGGTGAAGACATCGGGCTGAAGAAGTTGGGCTTGGGGCTGAAGACATCGGGCTGAAGAAGTGGTTTTC
>DAOQNB010000368.1:0-6254 GCA_035335845.1 Acidobacteriota bacterium
TTGGTTCTTGGTTCTTGGTTCTTGGTTCTTGGTTCTTGGTTCTTGGTTCTTGGAAGGTATTGATTCCTAAGCACCAAGCACCAAGCACCAAGCACCAGGTACTAAGCACATTCTTCATTCTCCATTCTTCATCTTGGTGAGGACTATGTCTCGAAAAACCAGCGGGAGCTCTATGGTACGGATTATCTCAGGTTCAAGTGTTGTATTGAGTTTACATAGCCCTCGCGAGAAGATTTGGGGTATTTTGGTTTCAATTGAACAATCTGGGGTTCAAATCTGCGGCGTTGATATCAACACTTTTGACGATTGGCTCAATTCTGTCACCAATGGAGAGTCAAATATTGGCTTGACCAACAGTTTTCTCCCGATGTGGCGGGTCGAACGCATTTCTTTAGATGAAACAATTGGGGATATTTTGTCGCTGGAAGAACAATTTGCGCTCCGGGTGGGGATCACACTCACCGAATACCTGAAGGGCGCCAAAGATGGATATGTGAGTTCAACTGAAAACTGGCGGCAATAGACAAGTCAAAACAAATTGATTTAAACCAAACAGGCTGACGATATCGGGTTTGAGGAACATAGATTCCAACTCGAAATCGTCAGCCTGTTTTCTATTGCCGCTCTTGTTGAGGAAAGGGCCACCTCATTGAAGACTGGACCAATTCACGATTGATTTTGGTCCAGATCAATCGTGATTGGAGTGTCAGCCGTTTCAATTTTGATTTGCCGGGCCGTTTTGGCAAGCGTACTGCCTCGAAGGGTACGGCGCTCGGTTTGTTCAATAATCACCAGATGGCTGGGCGGGGTTCGCACCAGTGCGTTTTGGAGATGTTCCTGGTCAACCGCCATATTTTCAGCAATTTGCTCGCGCAGGTATTCTAAAAACCGATTGAAATCACGTTGCATTTCGTCCATGCGCTGCCGCAAATCAATAATGATTTGGACTCCAGCCAGGTTGACCCCCATATCTCGGGTCAAACTCAAAATCATCTTCAGTTTTTCCAGGTCATCATCAGTATAGTACCGGGTGTTTTTTTCTGACCGGGACGGCGTCAGAAGACCTTCACGTTCATATAGCCGAAGCGTCTGCTCGTGAATGCCAAACGTATTGGCCACCACACCGATGGTGTATCGCTTTGGTCGCTTCTTCCGCTCTTGCGCCACAACCTACCTCCAAATTCAATTGAATGAAGAATGAAGAATGAAGAAATATTAGCTCTTGGTTCTTCTTCGAAAATATTGATTTCTAAGCACCAAGCACCAAGCACCCATTTCATTCTTCATTCTCAATTCTTCATTCAGTTAGGAAAGTCCAATTTCAGCCCGAGGGTTTTCTGGATTCAACTTTGCAAAGTGTCGCAACAGGTCCTTGGTTTCTTCACTGATGACCTTTGGAAGCGTAATCCGGACCTCGACATACTGGTCTCCGCGTTCCTGGCCCTGGCTGCGAAGAATCGGAAATCCTTTTTCCCGCAACCGGAACTGCTGCCCAGATTGTGTACCGGGTGGAATTCTGAGAACAGCTTTGCCATTGATCGTCGGAACCTCGATTTTGGTGCCAAGCGCGGCTTCCGGAACGGTAATCGGAATGGTGCAGTGGATGTTATCCCCTTTGCGCACAAAATATTGATGCACCCCAACATTGGTAATGATCAACAAATCACCGGCCTGGCCTCCGCGCACACCGGCATGGCCTTTGCCAGTTACCCGGACGCGTGAACCGGTGTCCACTCCGGCTGGAATACGCACTTTGACGGCTTCAGACTTTAAAAGTACGCCCTGTCCACGGCAGGCCACACAGATTGGCCGCCGTTTCCCCGTTCCATTACAGGCGCTGCAGGGCATATTCAACCCAAATCCCATGCGATTGGGTCCGCGCTGACCACTTCCGTTACAGGTACCGCAGGTGGTGGTGGGCCCCGGTCCATCTCCGGTTGAATTGCAGTTGGTGCAGCCTTCATTGCGGCTGATGGTAATGGTTGCGGTTAACCCATTGGCAGCGTCTTCAAATGAAACGGCCAGCGGGTATTCGATGTCGGCGCCACGCTGGGTACTGGGACCAGCCGAGGCCGCCGCTCGCCCTCCGCTAAATAATTCTGAAAAAATGTCGCGGAATGAACCACTTCCCATATCCCCAAAATCAAACCCGCCAAATCCGCCAGGGCCGGCATTGGCATAACTTTCATTATAACTGCCAAATTTATCGTAGATTTCGCGCTTCTTTGGATCGCTGAGTACCTCAAAGGCTTCAGAGATTTTTTTGAATTTCTCTTCGGCCACTTTATCACCGGGGTTGAGATCGGGGTGATATTTTCGGGCTAACTTGCGATATGCCTTTTTGATTTCCTCGGCTGAGGCCGATTTCGTGACCCCAAGCAAGGCGTAATAATCTTCATTTGCCATAAGGCAGCCTCAACACAGGTTGAATGGGTACAATTTCAGGCGAAAGAACCTGCCAAAAATCAGGTCCAGAAACAGGTTGAGGAGAAAGCCGTTTTTTTCTGACAGCAAAGCCTTCTCCTCCTGTTTCCGCTACCTGGTGATTCGGTTCCGATGTGTGAAATGGACTATTTCTTGTCGTCCACGTCAACATATTCGGCATCAATCACATTGTCATCTGATCGGGTCGTTGAACCACCTGCCCCAGCCCCAGCCGATGCACCAGTGGCTGACCCGCCTGGGGGAACATCAGCTCCACCCTGACGATAAATCACTTCAGCCAGTTTTTGTGAACTGCGGCTGAGCTTTTCATACAGGCTGTTCAACTCAGACAGACTGGCTGTTTCGAGCTTGGATTTTGATTCGCTGAGTGCGGCTTCAATCTCGCTGATGGTGGCGGCATCAACCTTATCCCGATTTTCAGACAACGCTTTTTCAGTCTGATACACAAGTGAATCAAGTCGGTTTTTCGATTCGATTTGCTCACGACGCTGCTGGTCAGTCGCCGCATTTGACTCAGCATCGCGAACCATCCGGTCAATTTCATCTTTGGCCAGTCCGGAACTCGCGGTAATGGTGATTTTCTGCTCACGGCCAGTGCCTAAATCCTTGGCCGAAACGTTCACAATTCCGTTGGCATCAATGTCAAACGTAACTTCGATTTGGGGAACGCCACGTGGGGCTGGCGGAATACCAATCAATCGGAACTGGGCCAGGGTCCGGTTGTCACGTGCCATTGGGCGTTCGCCCTGCAGTACGTGGACTTCAACCGAAGTCTGGTTATCAGCCGCCGTTGAAAAGACTTCGCTCTTGCGAGTCGGAATCGTGGTATTGCGCGGAATCAACACTGTCGTGACACCGCCCAGGGTTTCGATCCCCAGTGACAATGGGGTCACATCCAGGAGCAGCAGGTCTTTGACATCGCCAGCCAAAACACCAGCCTGAACTGCCGCGCCAACCGCCACCACTTCATCCGGGTTCACCGATTTATTCGGCTCTTTGCCAAAGAACTCACGCACGAGTTGCTGGACTTTCGGGATGCGGGTTGACCCACCGACCAGCACGACTTCGTGAATTTGCGATGGCTTCATTCCCGCATCTTCCATTGCCAGTCGGCAGGGTTCGAGGGTCCGGCGCAGAATATCATCCACCAGGCTCTCAAACTTCGCCCGGGTCAGGCGCATGACCAGGTGTTTTGGTCCAGAGGCGTCAGCCGTGATAAAAGGCAGGTTAATCTCGGTTTCCAGTGCTGACGACAGCTCCATCTTGGCTTTTTCAGCCGCTTCTTTGAGCCGCTGTAACGCCATTTTGTCAGCAGAAATATCAATCCCCTGGTCCTTTTTGAATTCGGAAATGATCCACTCAATCAGCCGTTTATCAATGTCATCGCCACCCAGGTGGGTATCACCGTTGGTAGCTTTCACTTCGACCACGCCTTCGCCAACTTCCAGGATTGAAATGTCAAACGTACCACCACCGAAATCAAACACGGCGATGATTTCTTCTTTTTTCTTGTCCAGACCATAAGCCAGCGCAGCAGCGGTTGGCTCATTCACAATGCGCTTGACATCTAAGCCAGCAATCCGTCCAGCATCTTTGGTCGCCTGCCGCTGGGCATCGTTAAAATAGGCCGGAACGGTAATCACGGCTTCAGTCACGGGTTGTCCCAGGTACTCTTCCGCGGCAGTCTTTAACTTCTGCAACACCATCGCTGACAGTTCCGGCGGCGCCCATTCCTTGCTGCCAGCCATCACTCGAACGTCCCCGTTGGAAGCCGGCTGAACTGAAAATGGCACCTGAGCAATCTCGCCGGAGACTTCGTTAAACCGACGCCCCATAAAGCGCTTGATGGAATAAATTGTGTTTTCAGGATTGGTCACCGCCTGACGTTTGGCGACCTGCCCCACCAGACGATTTCCATCTTTGGTAAATGCCACCACTGACGGGGTCGTGCGTGCTCCTTCAGCATTTGTAATCACCACCGGTTCGCCGCCTTCCATCACGGCAACGACCGAATTTGTTGTTCCTAAATCAATTCCAATAATCTTGCCCATCTGATTGCCTCCAACCCATATTCCTTTGAAAAGGTATTAATTCTGGCTGTGTCTAGCAGGAACAGCCATTGTTGAATCTGGGCCGAGTGTAATACCTGAGTGCATCCTTGTCAAGTTTTTTTGACATCAAGACACCCAACTTTTTCCCAGTCCCTTCCCGTCATCTCTGTGCAGCACGCCAAAGCGCGGGCAAACCCAATCTCATTTTTTCATGGCGAATTCGGCCCTCTTCCGCTAGAGTATCGCGCGCACCGATTCCAGCCCCACGGTGTGGTTTCCGTTCTCAAAATTCCCTCTTTTTAAAGGATTTACCGCTATGACTCACCCAGCTCTTGTGCCGGCTCTGGCCTGGCTTGACCAGCGGATTGCTCAAGATACATCACTCAGCCCGGCTCTTTTTGATCAACTGCTCGCGGCTGAACGTGCTCAGGGTCTGCTCCATGGAACACGCCCATTGTGCCCATTTTTGCGCCCCCATATTCTGCATCGGTCGCAATATGAAGCCATTAGCCGGGCAGCGGAATCTCTGGCGACGGCATTTGAACATCTGGCCACGGTGGCCCTCCAAAATCCACAGATTATGTCCTTGCTGGGGCTGACCCCAAAAGAAGAAGCGATGGCCCGGCTGGATCCAGGCTATCCCCGGCTCTGTGTGACCAGTCGCCTGGACACTTTTTGTACCGACACCGGGTTTCAGTTCTTGGAGTATAACGCCGAAACTCCGGCTGGAATCTCGGACCAGGCATTGATGAATAATATTTTCTACAAACTCCCTCATTTGCAGGAATTTCTTGAGCAATTCCCCCACTGGATCCCCGACCCGCAAACGCGACTGCTGCGGGCCCTGCTCGAAACCTACCGGGCCTGGGGTGGAACGAAAGACAAACCACACATTGGTATTGTGGACTGGCGCGGTGTTCCAACCTGGAGTGAGTTTGAAGTTCTGAAAATCTATTTTGAATCACAGGGCTACCCGACGGTCATCTGCGATCCTCACGAACTGGAATATGATAATCAGGTACTCAGATATGGCGATTTCGAAATTGATATCTTCTACAAACGGGTGATCATCCATGAATTCCTGGACAAATTTGACGAAACACACCCGCTCGTGCGTGCCTATGCCGGGCATCAGGTCTGTATGATCAATTCGTTTCGGGCTAAAATTGCCCACAAAAAAGCCGGGTTTGCCATTCTCAGCGACGAACAATTTGAACATCTGTTCACACCAGAACAAATAGAAGTCTTTCGCAACCACATTCCCTGGACACGCCTGGTTCAAGACAGCAAATCCACCCATAAGGGCAAACCAATTGATTTACTTGATTTTATTTCTCAAAATCGGAGTCATCTGGTCCTCAAACCAAGTGACGATTACGGTGGCCACGGCGTGGTGATTGGATGGGACGTCGATCAATCAACCTGGGAAACCGCCATCAAGCTCGCCACTGACCATGACTTTGTGGTTCAGGAACGAGTTCCGGTTCAAAAAATCAAAATTCCACTTTTTACCGACCAGATTGAAACCCATGAACTGCTGGTTGATTTTGATCCTTATCTGTTTAACAACCAGGTTGAAGGTGGAATGGTTCGACTGGCGGCCACATCACTGGTCAATGTATCTTCCGGCGGTGGTGAAGCGCCGTTGTTAATTCTGGAATAGATCTCCACCCGCTCACGCAGGTGGTACTGACCTGTCAGCTTTATGTCATTTGATCAATTATTTGGGAATCAACCACTCAAAGATCTTTTGCTGCG
>DAOQNB010000369.1:0-6252 GCA_035335845.1 Acidobacteriota bacterium
AACCCGGAACCCGGAACCCGGAACCCGGAACCCGGAACCCGGAAGCGCGGAACCCCGGAAGCGCGGAACCCTAGTTCCGCAAGGTCACCGTTTCGGGCAAGGCTGAAACCGTCAGTACCAGTCGTTTTCGGGCCGCATCAAATGTAACGGCTGAGGTTTCTTGTCCATTCACCAACACTGCCTTCGGCGGCTGTTCAAGTCCAATCAGTTCAATCTTTTGAATTGTCCGGCCCGCAAATTTACCACTGCTTTGGAATTTGAGTTCTGTCGCGGTTCCGACGGTTTTCACCAGCCGAAATTCCCCCTGCCGATACCCGTATCCTTCCCCGGCATCTTCAAAAAATTCACCTTGCTGATTGTTTCCAGCCGCAATTGTCAAAAACAACGGCTGTCTGGCCATTTCGCCTGTATTTTGGACAACCGGTTGGGTTGGCACCACTGCGCCTGCCCGAACATAGAGCGGCAGCCGGTCAATCGGAGCATCAACGTCTGCCCAGTTCCCCCCGGCCAGGCGGGCGCCAGTCCACCAGTCAATCCAGTCCGTTCCAGCCGGAAAGTAGACCCGGCGTTTGGTCGCACCCTGTTTGACAACTGGTGCCACAAGCAGATCCTGGCCTATAAGATACTGATCATCAATGAGATAGGTGTTCCGATCTTGTGGAAATTGATACCAGAGCGGACGCATCACCGGCTGGCCGGTTTGTTCGTGGGTGTGAAACAGAGAGTAGAGATAGGGCAACAGTTGATAGCGGAGTTCGATTGCCTGCCGGTTGATTTTTTCAAATTCCGGTCCAAAGGCCCAGGGTTCCTGATCGTTGGAACCAGCTTCGGTGTGTGAGCGATACATTGGCGTCAAGGCAGCCGCCTGCATCCAGCGGGTGTTGAGTTCGGCTGATGGATTCCCGGAAAAACCGCCCACATCGGCGCCGACCAGTGACACTCCGGAAATGCTCAGGTTGGTCAGCATTGGAATTGACAGCGCCAGATGATCCCAACTGGCCACATTATCGCCGGTCCAGATGGCCGAATAACGCTGGATGCCGGCATACCCGGCGCGGGTCAGCACAAAAGGTCGTTCGTTGGGTCTCAATTTGCGCAATCCTTCAAACGTAGACCGGGCCATTTGCATGCCATAGACGTTGTGGTAGCGGGCATGGTCACCAGGATGACCGTCTCCGGCGTGGCGATTGGTCACGGGAAAGGTTTTCATCGGATGATTGAGCGTGTTTGGCTCCTTGAGATCCCACGGAATGAAGGTTGCCGGCTCGTTCATATCATTCCAAAAGCCACTGATTCCGTCGTCCAGGTTTCCGGCATATTGCGACCCAAACCAGGCGCGTGCTTTGGGGTCGGTAAAATCTGGAAAGGCACAGGTGCCGGGCCAGACCGTCGCCTGAAACTCTTTGCCATCAGCCGTTTTCACAAAGTGATTCCCAGCCTGACCACTCTGGTACACCCCATATTTCTCATCAACCTTGATGCCTGGATCAATAATGACCACGGTCCGAAATCCATCCTGACGCAGGTCGGAAATCAGTTTCTTCGGGTCGGGAAACCGTTTTTTATCCCAGGTAAACACCCGAAAGCCGTCCATGTAATCAATATCCAGGTAAATCGTATCGGCTGGAATTTTTCGACGGCGAAAATTGTCGGCAATTTCACGGACGCGGGCTTCAGGAAAATATGACCAGCGTGATTGTTGAAACCCGAGTGCCCAGAGTGGCGGCAATGAGCCATGACCAGTCATCGCGGTATAAGCCGCTACAATTTTTTCAGGGGAACGGGTTTCTCCGCCGGTAAACACATAATAATTCAGGCTTCCACCGGCCACCCCAAACGTGTACCGGTGTGGGCTGGTCTTGCCCATGTCAAAAAAGCTGCGGTAGGTATTGTCTACAAACACACCATAGGCTCGGGCATCTGACAGCGCGATAAAAAAAGGAATCGTCTGGTAAATCGGATCGGTGCCCACCGGATAGCCATAGGTGTCGGTGTTCCACATCACCATAAACTGGTCATGGCGCGACATCGGCAACGCTTTTTCCCCAAACCCATAGTACAGTTCGGTTGGTGTGCGCTGTTTGGACGTTTCGACCTCACCTGTCTGGCCGTCAAAGGCCGTAGGGCGAACCGGATCATCCACAACAATCGGTTTCCCGGATGAGTCCAAAACCTTGAGCTGAAAGCCTTTGCGCTCAATGATGACTGTGGCACCACCCGCCACCGTCACTTTGATCGTTGTGCCGGATTCTGAAACCTCAACTGCCGGAGCTGGTTGAGGCGTGGCCGTCACCGCATATGACCAATCTTCTTCGGCAAACCCTGGAGGCAGCACGCGCACACGTACCACGTCGGGTGTCACAAAGCGGACTTCGGCTTTTGCCCGACTGGAAAGCTGGCACACAACTCCGTTTTTCTCGCGCAGAAGTGTGGTAACATCGCCCACCGGCTGTAACGCCGCTGCTACCGTCTGGGAAGAGATCACCAAACCAAATACAACGCCAAACACCATTTTTAACCAGGAGACTCCTGGCTCAACCTTGAGTTGTTGAGGCAATACCATAGTCAATTCCTTGTTGTGAAATGTGGGGGAAATTTCAGACAGCGTACCACAAAATCTTTTGATCAGAATGGAAGATCCGGCATGAGAGCAAAATACTTTTTGAACCTGGTTCTAATTGTAGTTGTTGGAATGACAGCATTTCTGAGTCATCCGTCGCAGGTATTAGCCCAATCTCCGACTGGTTCGACCACAACCGGAGTTGCCAGTAAACCAGTTACCGCAAAAAACAACCTCAAGGTCTTTGAGGTGGTCTGGTCAACCATCAACAAAGAATATTATGACGATGATTTTAATGGGGTTGATTGGGCCAAATCCCGTGAACGATTCCAACCACGCGCCGCTGCGGCTACCACGGAAAAAGAGCTGTATGAACTCCTGCGCGACATGGTGGCCGAACTCAAAGACAATCATGTTTCGGTCAAATCACCTGAAGTGGCCCAACTGTTAAAGCGGCGGGCTTTCCCCAATATTGGGGCTGAATTTCGACGCATTGACCAGCAGGTCCTGGTGACCGAAGTGAAAGTTCCGTCATCGGCTTCGGAGGCGGGGATCCAGCCCGGATGGATTTTGACCTCGGTCAACGATGTGCCGGTGGAAAAACTGGACGGCTTTTCAGGTGAAGTGGGCGAGACCTTGCGGTTCAAATTCCTGGACCAGACCGATAACCCACGCGATATCTCATTGAATGTCAAATATTTGGCGACCACGCCAATCCAAACAGCCCGGCTGCTGGAAAAAAATGTGCTTTATGTCCGCTTTGATCGGTTTGAGGAAAACACCGGCAAATGGTTTCAAGCCGTGCTGGCGCAAAACGAAATGGCGAGCGGGTTGATTGTGGATCTTCGCCGCAACCTGGGCGGGCTGGTTTCGACTGTACGCCAGTGCCTGGAGGTGCTTTCTGCCGAAGATGTCGCTGTGGGTGAATTTATCGAGCGCAGCGGAAAAGAAAAAATTTTCCGGATTTCAGGTAAGGGAAAACGGGCCTGGAACAAGCCGGTGGTCGTGTTAATTGACAAATATAGTGCCAGCGGCTCTGAGATTTTGGCGGCAGCCCTGCAGGAAGCCGGGCGGGGCAAGGTGATTGGTCGGCCAAGTGCCGGGGCGGTGCTGGCTTCGATTAAAAAAGATCTCCCCGATGGGGGTGAGTTGCAATACAGTATCCGGGATTTTCTGACTGTACGCAAAGCCCGGTTAGAAGGTCACGGGGTCAAACCGGATGAAGTCATTGAGTTAAGCGTCAACGCAGTGCGTCAAAAGAGTGATCAGGATGTGGCCCGAGCGCTGGAAATCCTGGGGCAATGATCGGTTTTCAGTCTGATAATGTAAGGTGTTTTCAGTTTCTTGATTACTTTTTTTCTCGCATCTGCGAAGACCAGTCCTCATCGGAAAATCTGCTTTTTCTTCAAAGAGTTACATCAGGTTTGGGGAACTGCCTGGGTTGCAAATTTTATGGTTCTTGACCCTGCAACCCCGCAATTTGTGGCAAAGTCAACACTTTTCAAGTCACTAAAGCTGTGGCACAATGCGCGGCATCCGCAGAAGTTCACTGCCCAATGTCTTCTCTACATACTTTCTACAGGTCCCCAAAATTCGTTGAATTATGAGTTATGAAGAAGCTATTTTGTTGAAAAAAAAATAGTTCCCTCATTTTTTGTCCGTCATTCCTCATAACTTGTATTTCGACCGACTTCTGCCCCCATCACCTAAGTTTTTTCGACGGTGAGCCGCTGTGTGGGTTGACTCTGATTGAAAAATTGTATAAAAGCGCCTTCCTTGCTCTGTATTCACAACACTACGCGCTTTTCTCAGCACCAACTGCTCACGGCGGACATCACGCCAGGAACTGCCAAGGCTAGCTATCTTAGTTCCGAGTTTTGCTTCTTGTGTCACTGGTCGGCTCCCACGCTGCCCCTTACCTTGCTGTAAGTGGATGTGCGTCTGATGAGTTGACTATCGCCCGGATGCAAGCTCGATTGGAATGAGAGGGATTTTATGTCACAGGTCTTTCACCGCAGTATGAACTCGGTGGCAAAGATTAGTATCGTCGGTGGCGCACTGCTGGCGGCCACATTGCTGCTGACACTGGATTTGGCCATTCGCTCTCCGCTGGTTACCAACCAGGAGGTCGCTCAACCACAACCCGTGCAATTCAGCCACAAACACCACTACTCCGGGCTTGGCATTCACTGCCTGTACTGCCACACATCGGTGGAAGATTCCTCGTTTGCCAATGTGCCACCTACGGCCACTTGCATGAACTGCCACTCCCAGGTCTGGTACACGGCCCCAATTCTGCAACCGGTTCGCACCAGCTTTAAAGAAAATCAGGCGCTGGAATGGAATCGGGTTCACAACCTGGCCGATTTTGCCTATTTCAACCACAGCATTCACGTCAATAAAGGGATTGGGTGCGTGTCGTGCCACGGGCGGATTGACCAGATGCAACTGGCCTATAAGGCGCAGCCAATGACGATGGAGTGGTGTATTAGCTGCCATAAAAACCCTGAGCCAAACCTTCGTCCGCGCGACCAGATTTACAACTTTGAGTACAAGCGCACCGACGCCTCTGAAGGTCCGAAGTTGATGAAGGAATACAAGATTCGCAGCGCACGCATGCTGACGAGTTGCTCAACGTGCCACCGATAAGGAATTGTGGGAACCGAAAACACTATGCCTACCAATGAGAAACAGACCCTGTCCTCGATTCGAGAAGAACTGAATTCGAAGCAAGGCCGCCAGTTCTGGAGAAGCATTGAAGAACTCACCGAAAGCGAAGAATTTCTTGAGCTGATCCGCAATCAATACCCCCGTCAGGCGTCACTGTTAGGTGATGCGATTGACCGCCGCCGCTTCCTGCAAATTATGGGGGCGTCGTTTGCGCTGGGCGGGTTGACCGCCTGTAATCCAATCGCTGCTCCGACGGATAAGATTGTGCCGTATGTCCGCGCTCCAGAGGAAATCCTGCCTGGGAAACCGCTCTACTACGCGACATCAATGGTGCTGGGTGGATTTGCATCCGGGATTCTGGTTGAAACCCACATGGGCCGGCCAACCAAAGTTGAAGGCAATCCCGATCACCCGGCGAGTCTGGGGGCGACCAGTGCCTTTGCCCAGGCCGCCGTGCTTGATCTGTATGATCCCGACCGTTCCAAAAACGTCCTCTATTATGGCCAGCCGCGTCCCTTTGATGTCTTTCTCAGAGACGTGCGCGAGTTGCTGGCAGCCAGCAAAGCCAGACAGGGGGCTGGTATCCGCTTCCTGTCTGAAACGGTAACGTCGCCAACGCTCACGGCCCAGTTCAAGGCCCTGTTCGAAGCTTACCCGCAAGCCAAATGGTATCAATATGATGCCGTGAACCGTGACAACTACTATGAAGGCACGCGGCTGGCTTTCGGCAGCTATGCGCATCCGGTGTACCACTTTGACAAAGCGGATGTGGTCGTTTCGCTCGACGCCAATTTCCTGGGACAGGGACCGGGCGTGGTGCGCTACACGAAAGATTTCTCACGCCGTCACCGGGTTCGCAAAGACAAGAAAGAGATGTCGCGACTTTACGTCGCTGAGACGATGCCGAGCGTCACCGGAACTGTTGCTGATCACCGGATGGCCGCCAAACCAAGCGAAATCCTGGGGTTGGCCAAACGCATCGCGGCAGGGGTTGGGGTGCCGGTCAAAGATGCTCCGGCGGG
>DAOQNB010000370.1:0-6249 GCA_035335845.1 Acidobacteriota bacterium
GCCAGCCATCAAAGCGGCGTATGTGGACCCGGTGGTGGCTTTACGCTATGAGTAACACGTAACACTATTGCCATTGTGTGGTGGATTTCGAAAAGGGTACGTCAATTGACGTACCTTTTTTTCATGCAGGCAAAAGGAGTCAGTTTAGCAATGAATGCTTCAAGTTGTTTTCTCTTCATGTGCATCCATATATGCCCGTAACAAGGAGTTGATTTGAGTTTGATACCCCCGTCCCTGGCTGCGAAACCAGTCCAGTACATCATCGTCAATGCGCAAGGTAAGCTGGGATTTATGAACAACTGGCTTGAGTCCTTTTCGGACAATCGCCCGCGCAAACATCTCAGGGGTCGCCTCCGGATTGTCGGAAAAGTTGATTTCCTCGTCAGTTAGAGCTTCGAGTCGATTCCAATCAGTCTGCGATTTCTTCAAAGTAGGTTTTTTCTTCATATCGTGTGGCTTTGCGTGCTGAGATCAAACGGATAACATCTTTGGTTTCTGTGTGGACAACTGCGAGAACGATGCCATTGAGCAAACCGAAAGTAATAAACCGATCCTCACCATAATCAAATCAGTCATCCAGGATACTGACGGTCAAACCCTCAAATAATAAACGGATGTCAGTAAAATCAATGCCGTGTTTGATCAGGTTATCGGTGCGCTTGGCTTCATCCCATTCGAATTTCATATTCTAATTGTAGTTACATTTGTAACTACGTCAAGGACTGAAAAGAGCTAGACGAACTAACAAAATGGAATTTCAGTTTCAACCAACCTTCACTTTCAAAGAGTGAAAGTGGTTTTTGTTTTAGAGCGATGTGCTTTGAAATTGCAAAGTACAGGCCGATATGGTCTGATGAAAACTACCTCTTTTCCGAATTAGCCCTGGGTGACTTTTTCCTCTCGTTCACACTTTTCAGAATGAACAACAAACTCTCCCGCCGAAAATTTCTTGCGTCGGTGTCTGCTTCAACCCTGGTTCCAAGGCTGTTTGGAACTGTGACCGATGTGGTGGCTGCTTCCCAGGGAAAAGCTCGGACAGATGAAACCGTTGTCATCATTGGCGCGGGGGCTGCCGGGTTGGGCGCGGCGCGTAAATTGAAACTTGCCGGAGTGAAAGTGATTGTGCTCGAAGCCCGCGACCGGATTGGCGGTCGTGTCTGGACAGATCGGTCACTGAAAAACATTCCGCTGGATTTGGGCGCCTCGTGGATTCACGGAATTGAGGGGAACCCCCTCACGGCGCTGGTACGCCAGTATGAAATTGAGACGGTTTCGACCGACTATGACAATGTGGCTCTGTATGATGCTCAAGGCACAGAGTTTACCGACCGTCAACAAGATCAACTTGATACGCGGTATTCGCGCATTATGCGTCGGGTGAGGCGTCAAGGGGAACGTGCTCAGCAACAGGGTCGGCCCGATGCGTCGCTGCAAAGTGCGATTTCGGCTGCGATTGCTGAAAACTCCTGGACCGCAGAAGAACGACTCCAGTTTGATTACCTGATCAACACCAATCTTGAACACGAATTTGCGGCGGATGCTGATGAATTATCCTGGTTTTCCTGGGATGAAGGCGAAGAAATTGTCGGTGGCGATGTGTTGTTTCCTGGCGGCTACGGTCAGATTTTTTCGCGTCTGGCTGAAGGACTGGATATTCGATTTGGGCAGATGGTGCAGAAAATTGAATATTCTGAATCGCAGGTCACCGTCGTCACCCGTCAGGGGTCAATTGTGGCGCAACGCTTGATCGTGACCGTTCCGCTTGGTGTTCTCAAACGCGGGAGCATCCAGTTTTCACCCGCCTTGCCGGAACGTAAGCAGGCAGCCATTCAACGACTTGGAATGGGGCTGCTCAATAAAGTCTTTTTGCATTTTCCACGTGTGTTTTGGGATCGTGACAGTGACCTGCTTGGCTATATTGGACCGCGCAAAGGCGAGTGGGCTGAGTGGTATAACTTTTTTAAATTCACTGGTGAACCCGTTTTGCTTGGCTTTAATGCCGCCACCTATGCTCGTCGGCTGGAAGTACTTTCAAATGAAGCAATTGTAGCTGATGCCATGACTGCCCTGCGGCGAATGTATGGAAATTCAATCCCGGCGCCGGATGGTTCGACGGTGACCCGCTGGGCTTCCGATCCACTGAGTTTTGGCTCCTATTCATTTCTCGCCCCAGGAAGTTCGGCATCTGACCGTGATGCGTTGGCCGAACCGGTTTCCAATCGTCTCTTTTTTGCGGGCGAAGCAACATTTCGGGACTACCCGGCCACCGTTCACGGTGCGCTGCTTTCTGGCGAACGAGAAGCGGCACGCATCCTTTCACTTGCCAAACCAGCTTCACGTGTTTTGTTGTCCCGCTAATGAAAAGAACACCATGGTGTTTTCTTTGGTTGTGGATGATCCTGGTGCTTATGGTCGGGAATAGCTGCCAAACGGTGCCTCCGCCGGTTGTGTCAATGCCGGTTGACATCTGGCTTGGCGGAGACGTTCACCTGGGGAAGGGAAACACCAACGTCCTCGCGCCACTCAAATCAATCACTCACAATGCAACTGGAATCATTAACCTCGAAGGCGCTGTGGCTGAAACATCATCACTCCGGGAAGGAATCGTGTTGCTCAATGCGCCACACCGACTGGCGATTTTAAAGGAAGCTGGCGTCGCCGTGGCTGGTGTGGCCAATAATCACGCCCAGGATGCAGGTGACCAAAGTCTGGTACACACCGTCGAGCAGATTCGAATGGCCGGTTTGTTGCCAGTTGGAGAGATTGCCGGAACCGCCGTGTTTGAACGTGAGCGAATGAGGCTTGTCGTCTCCGCGCACGATTTAACCGGTGGTGTTCCTCCGCGACTGGCCGAAGAACTCCGGCGTGCCCGGGCCCAGGGTGATATTTTGATCGCCACGTTTCATGTCACGGGGCCGCCATCCTATTTGCCATCCAGGGAGTTAAAACAAGCCGTTGACATTGCTTTGAGTGCTGGTGCTCAGGTAATCGCGGCTCATGGCAGTCATTTACCCGGTCCAATTGAACGACGTGGGCCTGCGGTTATTTTGTGGGGACTTGGGAATCTGGTCTTCGATTGTGACTGCACTGCTGAAAAAGACGCTCTCGTCGCCAGAATCACTTTCGATCAAGGGCAAGTTATAAAAGCACAGGTGTTTCCCATTGAAGCTGGACTCAACGGAGCACCCGCCCGCCTCTCGGCAAATCCAGCAGGAATGTTTGAGTTGCTGACCGCGATTGGGAGCTCACCGTTTCAATCTGATACAGATCAGGCTGATTTCTGAATAAGAAACGGCAACTGAAAGTTGATAAACCAGGGAGATTTCCATACCCAGGAGACCAAAAAATGACGATGACAATGGCATCAAAAGGGCGGCTTGTCACAGTACCGGCACTGATAACGCTTGGTGTGACGCTCCTGCGTCTGATTGGAGAATTGCAAAACTGGTCCCCAGTCTTCTTTAGCCGGGAACCCGGTGGTCTTGGCGCAATTGTGGGAATCATCTGGCTGGCGCCGCTTTCGGGAATTTATTTTGCGCTCAAATTGTTGAAGCAAGGTGACGGTCCAACGACATCTCAAAGAGCAGTTGGCCATGCGGTTTTGGGCTTTGGCCTGTTTATCGCTTTTGGACTTGCCATGTTGTTTTTTTGGCCACCCTATCAGGCCCAGGTCATCGGCGGGGCTGTCGTGGCACTGGGCATTGTTCTGTTACAGCTTAGAGGATGGCCGGAACTCGGTCAGGTAATGCTCCTCTATGCCTTTACGGCTCGGCTGCCAGTGGTGATTGTCATGTTATTTACCATCCTTGGCTCCTGGGGCACACACTATGATGCGTTTCCTCCGGGATTTCCTCTGGTAAATCTGTGGGAAAGATGGCTGTGGGGCGGGCTTGTGGTGCAACTGACACTGTGGGTTGGAAATACGGTGTTTCTTGGGGCACTGTGCGGGAGCGTGGCCGTCGCTGTCAGGCTGTGGCATCAAAAGCGGTGAGCTATTGAAGAATTGGGGTTACTGGCATTTTGCTCGACGAAGAACCGAGGGAGGAAGATATGCTGGAATTGGACTGTCATTGAGAAGAATTTCTGCCTTTTCGATGGCATAAACTTTCAGTTCTGCTGAATAGCTGCTCATATGACCATATCCGTGCCCAGTGAAATACTGGCCGACAAAAACAACATTGACTGTTCGGCCAAGATCTCCGTTCCCGCTTATCCGTTTGATCAGTTTTTTCTTTGTCCGAGATTTGAGTGAGACATCAAATTCTACCCAAACACTTCCTTCTGTCAGACACTCCAAACAATAAAGCTCTGACCATTCAAATCCATACCTGTAGATTCCTTGAACCCGAACCATCTGGCGCCCATAGAGTTGTGGTTTGCGGATGAGGTCGCATAATTTGACCGTTGGAATGTTTGGACCAATTTCAATTTCTGCGGTTTGTCGGGCGTATCCTGAACTCACAATTGCGAGCATGGAAAAGGCCAAAATCAGCAGCGTTTTCATGTCAAATTTCTTTCTTTTTCTGGAGGTTGAACCTACCAAAGCTATGATAAGTCACAGCACTCCAACCTGTATTACATGGCGTGCAAAATCGTCTGCCATCGGGTGAGGGCGTTCTGGTCACGAAGCACGATTTTGATCAATCGTACCGATGGAAGTTGCAGGCTGGCGAAAGTGCGAATGGCTTCGAGCATCAGTTTCGCAACGAGGTCCATTGGAACTTCGCCCACACCGGAACCGAGTGCTGGAAAGGCGATTGAAGATTGCAACCGGGCTTCGGCACCAAGCAACGCCCGCAGCGTGCAGCGTTGCAAACAAATCGCTCCGTCAATTGCCGCCACTGCGTGAGCGACCCAGGCCGCACGGAGGTTCCCGGCTTTCGTCCAGACCACTTCGCCCATTGGAACTGGAGCCTGGGTTTGAGCTTCCTGTTCAATCTCGGGGCCTCCGGCACGATGCAACGCGCCAGCCACACCAACGCGCATCAACATCATGGTATTGGCGGCATTGACGATGACGCCGACTTCCTGGGTTGCAATATCGCCCACCTGAAGGACCAGCCGAATTTTTCCGACAACGGCTTCCGATGAGGTGGCCAGTGTGTAGCGCGGCATTGGCTCGGCAATCACTTTGAGCATCCGGGCCGTGGTTTCAGCCGTCTGGTAGCGGTCCTCCGGTTGATGCCTGAGCATCCGGGAAATAACTGAAAAGAAATAGGCTTTGCCTGGGTCATCGGTTGGAGGCGGTGTGTACGGATGGCATTGGGCTTTGGCCAGTTCGACCAGATTGTGGGCTTCAACGACAAATTTGCCGGTGGCAAGGTAATGTCCGGTTGCGCCGAGCGAATAAATATCACTCCGCCGATCCAGATTACTGCTCAGCGCCTGTTCGGGCGCCATAAACATCAGTGTTCCAGCAATATTGGGCTGTTCGTGGGAAGCACTGGTGTCAACCGCAATCCCAAAATCTCCCAAAATGGTTGTTCCGTCGCCACTTAAAAACAGGTTTGGTGGTTTCACATCCCGATGAACAACCCCGGCCTGATGAATCGTGTGCAATCCCTGAGCGGCATCAATCACGATTCGGGTCACAACGCTGGTTGGGAGCAACCGTCCAAGACTCATCACACGGGTGGTCAGTTCCCAGAGGTCAATTCCATCTACATAGCGCAGAACCGTAAACGGGAGACCATTTTCAACGCCGGCATCAAGCACGCTGACTACATACGGAGAAGCCACGCGAGCCGCCAGATGGGCTTCCTTAAACAGATTCGTTTCGGGTGAAGATTTAAAAGTTTTGATGATTAACGGCGATTTCAAAACCGGATGGCTGGCCAGATAGGCGGCGCCCATCGCACCTTCCCCAAGCTGGCTATGGACGAGCAATCCGTGAAACACCTGGCCCACAGTTAGAGTTGGCGGCCTTAAAACGGTGGTTTCGCCTTTTCCGAGCAGCGGTTCGGTGCTGGCATAGATTTCACGACCAACCAGCGCCCGGACGGTATCTTCGTCCAGTCGTCCTTTGAGAATAAAAAAGTCAATCCGTCGCCCCCATTTGGATGGCGTCTGTTGGGGAAGCTGGGCGAGGGTATCCATATCACCAAACCGCTGCAGGTCAGTTTCGCTGAGTAATCCCTGTTCCAGCGCCCGTTGAATGATGAGATCTTCCTGACTGTCAAGTTGAGGCATAGAGAGAATGAAGAATGAAGAATGAAGAATGAAGAATGAAGAATGAAGAATGAAGAATGA
>DAOQNB010000371.1:0-2502 GCA_035335845.1 Acidobacteriota bacterium
CATGTAAAAAATCCCAGTTGGGCGAAGGAGCGGAGTCGCAAGGGAGCAGGTGGCAGGTAGCGAGGAACGAGAGCGAGTAGCAAAGGGGGTCAGCCTTATGTCTCTGATTGGGTTCTGTCAATTCCCTGGTTTTTGCCCTTTTGACTATTTCGCTATTTCACTCTTTGACACTCACTACAGTTCAAAATTGGAAGAATTTGCGGCCTCAGTTTCGCGGTTTGCCATGGTTGATTCAGTACCATCGTGCCATTGCAGACGAACTCGCCGAATCGCCCGTCCGTCAGCTTCAAGAATTTCAATGTGGAGCCCGCGAAGGAAAAATTGCTCTCCAACATTGGGAACGCGCTCCAGTGATTTAATGATCAGCCCGTTGACCGTTGTAAAATCATCAGCTTCAAGTTCGACATCAAACAGTAATTCAATTTTGCGAATTTCAGTGCTGCCCTTGACCAGATACCAGCCTTCAGCTTCTTCAACTATTTCCAATTCTTCAGGGCTGGTTTCCTCAACATCTTCGTCTTCGATTTCGCCCACAATTTCTTCAAGGATATCTTCAATGGTCACAAGTCCCGCGACACCGCCAAATTCGTCAATGACCAGTGCAATTTGGGTTTTTGACTTTTGCATATCTTCCAACAAATCAGCGACTGATTTATTTTCAGGTACAAAATAGGCTGGGCGGGCAATCACGCCGACTAACTCAGTGGTTTGGTTCTCACTCCAACACCCCAGAAGGTCACGGACATAGACGACGCCCACAATATTATCTGGGTTTCCCTGATATACCGGCAGTCGCGAGTGTCGTTCCTCGACCATCAAATCCCGGACTTGTTCAATGGTGGCTGAATCCTCAATGCAGACCATGGCGGAACGTTTGGTCATGACTTCTTTCACAACCGTGTCGCCAAACTCAATGATGGACTGGATGAGTTCGCTATCAGATTCCTCAATGATTCCCTCTTCCTCGCCGACGTCAATCAGGGCTTTCAAATCTTCATCGGAGCCAGTGTTCTGAAAGCTGTCAGGGGTCACACTGAGATCCTGGGATTCGCGAAAGGTTTTGAGGATTTCATGGACGGGAAAAACAAACAGGGCGGTGACGCGAAAATACGGCTCAAAAACAGGTAACAGCCGCATCAGAAACGGCCCAGGGGAATTTTGAACCAGCAACCGGGGTAAAAACTGACGAAATATCAGCACCAGCGTCACGGTGGCAACAAACACCACCGGAATCCCAAATCCCACCGGGACAATTTGTAGTTGTCCCATCAGGTCCGCCAGCACCAGCGTCAACAGGATAATGGCCGCCTGAATACCAAATGACAGAGTCAGCCAAAATAACTGGCGATGTTCCAACAAATAGCGCAAAAACCGGGCTCTGGCTGGATGCGCACTATGGGCTTCAGAAGCAAGCGAACGCAACGCCAGATCGCTAAGGCAACCATGCGCACTCTCAACAATTGAAAGAAACACCAGAACGACCAGCGTGATGCTGGCCAAAGCTATCTCATAATCCATAATTGAAAAACTGGGCGGGTACGGCCCGAAAAACGGAGTCCCCAACACAAGTCAGATCTGATCAAACAGCGTGGATTCGGACTTTAAAAATTCATTCGACGATCAATTGATACCATCCGAAATCCTGGAATGAACAATCCGCTTGAGGTTTTGAAACTTCAAATTGCTACAGGTAGTCGAGGTGAACGAAGATTTGCCAAAACCGAGGGGCAACAATGGAAATCAATCTGCCTGGGAGAATATCATGTTGAGGACGAGCCTGGAATGAAAGCCTGGAGCAACGGCTCTGATTCTTCCAGGATAAGAAGACCCATCTCAAACCTGATTGACCACACCTGCCTTACCAGTCGATCTGATTGGTGATGAGTTGCTTGCGTAGTTTTCGCTCAAGCCGCTCCATTTCGCCCTGGTCGGTTTCGTGGTCATATCCCCGTAAATGCAGTATTCCGTGAATGATCAGTGTCTTAATTTCAACTGGGAATGTCAAGTTGAGTTCCTGAGCATAGCGCCGCGCCGTGTGGGTTGAAATAACAACTTCTCCGAGGAGATCACCTTCGATCACCTGGAATCGCTTGAGCTGAGCGGCAGCGGCTGATTCATAGGGCGAGGGGAGTTCAATCATTGGAAATGACAACACATCGGTTGGTTTATCAATTCCCCGATATTGCTGGTTGAGGGCTTGCATTACCGGGTCACCCACAAAGACCAGACTGATTTCAAACCGGCTCAGTCCAAGTACTTCAGCCGTTTGCCTGGCAAGCTCGCAGATTACCGCTTTTTCAAGCCGTTCACGACGCTGACGATTGATAAAGGAAATCATAAGGCGGGATATAGAATGAAGAATTGAGAATGAAGAATGAACCTGGTGCTTGGTGCCTGGTGCTTAGGAACCAATCCTTTCCAAGCACCAGGCACCAGGCACCCCAAACATTCTTCATTCTCAATTCTTCATTCTTCATTTTGTCTTTATTGGATCTGGCGGAG
>DAOQNB010000371.1:2602-6248 GCA_035335845.1 Acidobacteriota bacterium
ATTCTTCATTCTCAATTCTTCATTCTTCATTTTGTCTTTATTGGATCTGGCGGAGGCGATGGTTTCCCTGATCAACCACAAAGATGCTTTGGCCAATGGTCATTAAATCACGTGGTTGACGGAATCGGGCTTTCGGGCCAAGACCATCAGCAAACTCCTCGATTTTGCCAGCGACGGTGCTGATTTCTCCGTTTGGTTCAACCCGCCGAATGCGATTACTGAAGTTATCAACCACAAACACTTCATTGCCAATCAGCGTTAACCCAAGCGGACCATTTAATTTCGCAGTAAACCGAGGACCATCATTATTTCCTTCACCAACCACTCCGGTGAGCGTGGTGACACTTGGTCCGCTGAGATCAACAACCCGGATGCGATTATTCCCAAAATCCGCCACATACAGCAGATTCCCTTTCAGGGCGACCGAGGTTGGACGATTGAATCGAATTCCAATACCTTCGCCATCCACAATCCCAGGTGAAGCCAGTCCAAAAACGGCTGACACCAGTGGCTGCTGGACATCGTCACCCTGTGGGGTAATCACCCGAATGACGTTGTTAAAGGCGTCAGCGACATAGAATTTTCCATCTGGTGCCAGGATAATTCCATCAGGGCCGCTGAATCGGGCTTCATTTCCATTGCCATTGATAAACCCAAACCGACCCACCCGTTCTTTAAATCCAGTGTCTTCGTTTTTGCTCAAAATGTTTTCACCGGCAAAGGTATCAACCGTTACCTGGGAATCAGTACGGCGAATTCGGCGGATCACATCATTTCCAAAATCAGAGACATAGATGATACCCGCCGCGTCAACGGCAACGCCGAGGGGATTGTTAAACCGCACCCGGTCATTGTTTTCATTTTTGTCAGTGGTGTCGATGTCCGCCGTGTCCACATACCCTTGAATGCCATCTCCGGCAATCGTGGTCACCTGGCCGGAGGATGGATCAAACTGGCGAATGGCATGATTGAGTTGATCGGCAATATAAATTTTGCCATCAGGTCCAAGAGCGGCCCGGCTGGGCCGGGTAAACCAGGCTTTGGTTGTTAGTCCGTCACGAAATCCTGGGGTATCGCCAGCCATGGTCGAAGTGGTTGTGGCGGGTTCAACCAGGAGGGTTGCCGTATTGGCCGTGACATCATCCACGGTCACCATAATGGTGATTGAACCTGGAGATTCCACCAGTTCCTTTTTGATTTGAATCCGTAATTCCCGCCCGCTGGTATCTTCAAACTTGACGGATTCGCCATTGACCAGGACCCGGGTTTTCTTCTTTTGCTTGGTCAGGTTAATTCCACTGATGTTTACCTGGAAATCAGGCTCACCAGCGACAATCCGGGTCGGTGAAATTCCAAAAATAATCGGGTCAGTCGCTGCCACCGGAAGCAAGGCAAAATCTGAAATTCCTTCATCGGGGATTTCAACCGCCACTTCAAGCTGTCTGGTCTCTTTTAAGAATGCGGCGGGGAAGGTGGCATCAATCCTCGTATCACTGATGAATTCCGAAGGAATGACCGTTCCACTGGCGACCACTCGCGCTTTGTTGGTGAAATTTCGGCCTCGGATTTTGACTTTGGTATCAGCCGCATTGAGTTCCAATCGAATCGGGTCGGTGGATTCAATCCGCGGCGGAGGTGGGGCAATCAGCAGGTTAAACACCTTTGAAAGACCATTTTTATTCTGAACCTGAATTGGAACCGACCCGGCTTTGGCCACATCCCGCGACCGCACAAGCAACAGAACCAGCCCATCCGGATCACGCCGCCGTACAAGCTGCGCCGTTTTGATTCCAGCCACGCGCGCTTCGATTTTGTCGCGGAAGCCGGTTCCAGCAATCTTGAGGACAAAATCAGGGGTGCTTTCAAGCACAATGGCGGGTTGCAAAGCCGTAATTTCCAACCCATCCAATCCGTTGACGACGTCAAATGAAGCGGGCTGAGTCGTTGAACCATCCGGATTTTTGGCCACGACGGAAATAGTTCCAACAGTGGCAGTTAGGCTGGTCGGGACTTGGGCGAAAATGCTGCGGCGGTTGCGGAAAACGGTTGGCACCGCTGTTCCATTCAGCAACACCTGAGCGCCATTTTTAAAATTCTCACCATTGACCCGCAGCCGAAATTCAGGGCCAGCGGCGGCAACCCGTTTTGGTTGCACCTTTTTGATTTTCGGGACTTTGGTTGCTTCCTGGCGTGCGGCCTCGGACGAGTCATCAAGTTCAAACTCATCGTCGGCATCCTCGGGATCTTCCAGTGGCGCGTTCACCAGCGAGGATGGCAACGCAAACCGAGTTTCCGGTGAGAGAAACTCATCCAGGGCTGGAATGCAATGACCAGCCGTTGCAGGGACTTCCTGCGCCTGCCCGTGTGAAGTTGCCGGAGTTGAAGACAACCAGATGGCAGCGACTCCAAAAATAGTCACGGCCATAAGTATGTGAATCCACCGTTTTGGTGAACGAAACGCAGAAAGATCAGAAAATCGACGAGTATTCATTGCCATTAAAACCACTGAGAAAAGTTTAGAGGAACGTTGTTGGGAATCCTGCCTGGAAAGCCAGCAAACATACGAGAAGCCAACGCATAGCGTCAAGGTCTGGTCAGCGTTTCTGTTATTCAGAGTTCACTGACTGGAGTTTCGGATCAGTCGCTATCTGGGCTCGTATCTCGGGATGAAGAGTAATTGCCCGTTTTATGGCAGGTTGGGGATCCTGTCCAGCTTCGATTTGCAAATGAATCAGATTCAACCAGTTTTCGGGAGTTGATTTGACTTGGACGGCTTCAAGCAGACAGGCGATGGCTAAGAAATACTGCTTTTTTTCACGATAGATATTTGCCCACAACGTGAAGGCTGAATCTGAAAGCTGTTTCCCATTTAAAACTCGTCGCAATTCCCCAAGCCATCGTTCAGCTCCAGCCACATCGCCTTTTTGAAAGGCAATCCGCGCCAGACGATACCGGGATTCAGTCTGGGATGGATCAAACTGAATGCATTGAAGATAAGCAGTCTCAGCCTGAGGAATATTCCCTTGTAACTCAAGCAGTTTGCCCAAAGTCAACCAAACTTCCTCATCAAAAATGTACGACTGAAGGGCACGCAAGGCCACCTCAATGCCTTTCTCAGGCTCGTTTGTCTTTTCATACACCTCAGCAAGCTGTTTTAAAACTTCAATCGTGGACCTGAATCGCAATGAGTCCAGATAACAGGCTTCAGCTTTCCGGTACTCCTGTCGATGGGTCCAGTATAGACCCGAGGCGGCCTTCAATTCGGCCAGCCCTGGACACGTGGAGAGAGCTGGGGACATCAATTGGAGGGCATCCGTGCCGCCTAACTCACGTTCATATTCGACATAGGTCAGATAAATTGGGGTAAAACAGGGAGTGTAGGTGAGGGCCCGGTTTAAGGAATCACGAGCTGCCGGGTAATTTTTATGGGCAATTTGGGCCTGAGCCAACGCTGTCAAGGCAAAGCCATTCTCTTTTGAGACCGAAACAATATAGCTCCATAACGTCAGGTCATCTTTCCAATGAGGTACATACTGTCGCGTTAACCCCAGTTGGATAACCAGCACACATCCCACAAATCCAATCACCAGAGGTGTCTTTTGCCGGCTCAGCCAGGTACCAAGTGGAAAGACCAGCCCGAGGAGTG
>DAOQNB010000372.1:0-6232 GCA_035335845.1 Acidobacteriota bacterium
ATTATCAATGGATGTTGTTTTGAAGCCGCTGGCTTCGGCTGAGATCGAATACTTTCCAACTGGAAGGTAATTGATTCGAAACAGACCGGAAGCATCGGCTGTGGCGCTTGAACTGAAGCCTGTTTCCATATTGGTGACCTTCACCGATGCGCCGCTAATCACCGCCCCAGATTCATCAACGACTTTCCCGTTGATGCCACCATCGGTGGCCTGGGCCGAAGCCGCGACCGTCGCGAAGAGCAACAGAATGGACAGTACGCAAAACCGAATTAACCCGTTATTCATTGGGTCCTCCCATTGTTTTTCTTGTGTGTTGAGGGTGCGGGTTGGCTGTTAAAGCCCAACAACGGCTTTGAGAGACAAAAACACCCCCAGGAACGTCAAAGCTGCACCTCTTAATGGGTACATCCTCCGACGCCAGTGAACTGAGTATCTGAATTGGCTTGTACTTTGGACCGCAAACTTAATCTAATTTCTAAGGACAACAATGAAAAAGTGAGGAATAGCTGATTCTGTGTGACGAAATGGACAGAAGGTGGGGCAGGCAGGCGATCTCTTTTTTGGAATTTCCATTTGAGAATTGGAAATTGGTTTGAGTCAGAAGAAGTCTTCGTATTTTTGAAGTTGGGGTGAACTTCAGCTTGAAGCTCAGGAGCATTTCTGAATTTTTGGTTTTTCATCAACTAACGCTGCCCAAAAAAGCTGACCTGGCCCGGCAAGAAAGAGCCAGGGTCAGGCCAGGCTGGTTTACCCTCCTCACCACATAGGTTTAGAACATCACTTTAAACGCCAGTTGAACCACTCGCGGGTTATTGAGCTGGCCGCCGGTTTATCCACAAACAGCCCGATTCATCTTCTGGTTTGCCAGACCAAACATTGGATAGTTCGTGGAATTGAAAGATTTAGCCCAAACCCCGATGGGAATCTGCTCTGTGATCAGCCGGATCTTCAAGAAACTGAAGTCCCAGTTTGAGGAGGCTGCGGGGATCTAAGGAATGAAAATTAAATAACTTCATCATTTTTTCACCACAGAGGACACAGAGGAACACAGAGGGTTCGGTTGATTGATTTTCCTCTGTGTTCCTCTGTGTCCTCTGTGGTGAGTTTTTGACTTCCGATAGAGTTTGTTTTCGTTGACCAGGTTATTTTGTGTCCATTCCTAAGGAAGTTCAGGCCGGTTCTTTGCCCATGGTCAAAACTGAGTTTTCCACCATGTCTGCCGCGAAAAAGATGGGTATCCAGGTTTTGAAGATTTGAGCTTAAAAATATGAAAAGGCTATTATTGAATAAATGAAAAACGCAAATAGGTTTCTAATGAAAAACGTATTTGTGTTTCTAGCTCTCTTTGGTATCAGTTGAAAAAGGCGGCAGGTTCTGACTGGGCTTCTGATTCGGATTGGCGTAAGGGAAATCTATCGCTGATGGAATGACCCAAAAACGATCAGAATTCCCGCCATCATCGTCATTGGACCACGTCAGAACTCCTGCCGGTTGCTCGGGCAAGAGCATCACTGGAGGTTCATTTATTCTGGCATCATCCGATGTGAACAAACCGTGAGGCTGCACTTGCTGCAGTCACACGCCTTGTCTCCGCCGGACCCTCTTCCTGCCCGATGAGAAAATCAGTCTCGGCCTCAACTGAAGTGCACGTGGAACTCCTGGTCTTCCGAGGGCGGTGAACCGTGAGTTTCCTACGCGGTACCTGCCATTTCGGGTGGAATGGCGGGTCTGGCCTGCAACCGTAGTTCAATTTTAAAAGACAACAATAAAAAAGGGAGGAATGGCTGATTCAACGGGATGAACTGGACCGCCGTGGGATAAATGGGCGCAGTTGAAAGAAAGATGTCTTACGGGATAGCTTGAAGTTTTGACAAGCTTGCTGCAGAGTGTGGATGCCTGCTGAACAAGCCCAGCCAACTGCTGGTAACCCCCGCACCCCTCAAAGGTAGATTGCAATTTTTCAATGAATGAGCTCCCTTGATTTAATCTGGATTCAGGTTGGTTGAGGTTTCTGGGGATCCCCGAATCATTGATGGCATCACCTTTTGATGAAATGAAACCAATGTCAGGTGGATCCTTTGCCATAAGATTCCAGGTTCAACCATTGGCGACCTGGGCCGCCCTGAAAAAGCTGGCCGGAGTGTGGCTGGTGCTGATCGGATTGAGCCTGGGCCCCTGGTTGAGCCTGTCCCTGTTCGGTCAACAAAAATCGTTTACCCACCTCATGGAAAAAAACGTGCCTCGCTCTGAATCGCAGGCGGGTGCGCTTTTTGGCACGGCATCTGGATCACCTCAAAATCTTGTTGGCGCCAGACCGACCTTTCATTTGTTTACAGACAAGGATGGTCTGCCCCAAAACACAGTTCAAACCATGGTTTTTGATCGGGAAGGCTATCTCTGGGTTGGCACTCAGGATGGCGCCGCTTTCTACAACGGCAATCGTTGGACCGTGGTCAATATGCCCAATCGCACGCTCTCCAACCACGTCCGGTCAATGGTGGCAGGGTCTGACGGGAGCATCTGGTTTGGCACCAACGGAGGCGGGGTATTGAACTTACAGGGGAGCACCTGGACTGTTTATGATATTTCAACCCAGGTCCTGAAAAACTATCAGGTGCTCAGCCTGTTAGAGACGGTTGAACCCAATGGAAATCGAGTGCTGTGGGTTGGTACCAATGGTGGAGGGCTCGCCCGGCTTGAAAATGGGAAGTGGACCACGTTTGACACAACTTCGGGGCTCCCTAGCAATTTTGTTATGAGTTTGCTCGAAACAATTGCTCCTGACGGTTCAAAAATGATGTGGGTTGGCACCAATGGTGGCGGACTTGCCTGCCTCAACCAGGGGAAATGGACTGTTTTTGATCGGTCTTCAGGGTTACCCAATAACGTGGTGCTCAGTCTGTATGAAAGTTTGGGTGAGGATGGGCAGGGTATGTTGTGGGTTGGTACCAATGCCGGCCTTGCCCGGTATGCTCAGGGAAAATGGACTATTTTTGACACCCGGTCGGGACTTCCAAACGATGAAATCTGGGACATTTTGGAAATTACTTCACCCACTGGAACCTCACAAATCTGGGTCGCCACATTTGGCGGGGGCGTGGCACGCCTTGAAGATGGGCAATGGAAGGTAATCGATACTCGATTGGGATTACCCGATAACCTGGTGTTTAGTCTGATTGAAGCCCCGATGTTTCAGGGGGTTCGATCCCTCTGGATTGGAATGAGCGGGGCCGGGCTGGCTCGCCTTGATCAGGTACAGTGGTCATCGCTTGATACCCGAAGCGGATTACCCAACGACCGGGTCCGCAGCATTCTCGAAACCAAAGATCAGGATGGAACACCTGTGTTTTGGATTGGAACCCGAAATGGACTGGTGCGGCTCCATCAAAACAACCTGACGGTTTTTCATACCACAGATGGACTGCCTGGGGATCTGGTCATGAGCTTGCTCGAAACCACCAGGCCATCGGGCAATCCGACGCTGTGGGTGGGTACCAACAAAGGTCTGGCCAAATATGAGGAGGGCCAGTGGACGACCTTTAATGCCACAAATTCAGGCATGCCCACTTCGCTGGTGGTTGACCTCCATGCTGTTCGTCACTCTGACCAGTCTGAGACTTTGTGGATTGCAACATTTGGTGAAGGACTCATCCGGTATGACCACAATCAATGGCGTCAATACAAATCGCCAGCCGGGTTTCCCAGCAGTTTTATTATGTCGCTGTATGAAACTCAGGAGGCAGACGGCACCCATACACTCTGGGTTGGCACCAATGGCAGCGGTCTGATTCGGATTCCAGATATTGAGCATAACCCATTGATGTCAGCTTCAAACTGGCAGGTCCTGGATGTGGCTTCGGGGTATATCCCAAACAATGTGGTGCGAAGTATGCTGGAAACCAGGGCGCCAGATGGGGCGCGGGTCTTATGGGTTGGCACCGATGGTGGAGGGCTGGCCCGGCTCAATTTGACGCACCCTGAGCAACCGTTTCCGGTCTTGTCGGATACCTCGGCGCCGGCGCTGCCAAACAATACGATTTACCAGATTTGCGTAGATAGTCAAAAACGTATTTACCTTTCTACGAATAAAGGTGTTGCTCGTCTGTCACCACGTGTGCCCAGCCCGGCCCAGCCGGCTGAATTTGAGTTATATTCGTTTAGTACTGAAGATGGCCTTCCGAGTAACGAATGCAATGGTGGAGCCTCGCTGGTTGATCATCAAGGGCGAATCTGGATTGGCACCGTGGCTGGCGCCGCAATTTTAGATCCAGCCCAGGAACGCCAGGACGCGGTGTCGAAACCGCTGCATCTGGAGCGGACATTCATCAATGGCAAGCAAACCTATGTCTTTAACGATGCCCCAGTCCTCACCACCAGCCTCGATTATTGGGAAAACAATCTGTTGTTTGAGTATGCCCTCCTGAGTTATTTCCGCGAAACCGACACCCGGTACCAGACCAGGTTGAAAGGATTTGACCCGGAGCCGACCGCCTGGACCCGAGATATCAAAAAGGAATACACCAATTTGCCATCCGGGACATATGTTTTCCAGATTTGGGGCCGGGATTATCGCGGAAATGTTTCAGGCCCACTGGAAATCAAGTTCTCTATTCGCCCAGCCCCCTGGCGAACCTGGTGGTTTGGGATGATGCTGGTGGGCATGGCTGCCGGGCTGGTCTATAGCGGCTATGAACTCCGTCTCAGAACAATCCGTCGCCGCCAGGAACAGCGCTTTGCTTCGCTTCGCCAGTTGCTGGAAAGCATCCGGGTCATCAATTCACAACTTGATTTAGCCATTGTGCTCCAAACCATTGCTGAAGAAAGCGCCCGGCTGGTCAACGGTGAGCCGGGCGGGATTGGATTACTGGTTGGTGACGAAGTGGTATTCAAGCGGTTGTGGAACCAAGGGCGGTGGGAAGACAGCCCGGTCACCTTCAAAATTGGCGAAGGCGTGGCTGGAAAAGTCGCCGCCACGGCCAGGCCGGTGGTGGTGAATAATGTCAATGACATGCCTGATCTGACCCAGATGGAAGTCCTTGAAAAATATGAGGTCCAGGGGATGCTCGATGTGCCGATCATCAATCGGCTGGGACAGGTGGTTGGGGTGCTGGATGTTCGCCGGAAGCCAGGTCGAATCTTTTCAAAAGCTGATTGTCAGTTAATCGAATCCCTGGCCCATCAGGCCGCCATTGCACTTGAAAACGCCGGGTTATATGGCGAGCTTGGGAAATTGCTCCACCAGGAACAGGAGGTCAGTCGGACACTCCAGGAACTCAACCAGATGAAGACCAACTTCATTATTGTGACATCGCACGAGATGCGCACACCCCTCACCGTACTCAAAGGGTACACCGAGGCATTGATTGAAGGAACGCTCGGTCCATTGACCACTGTGCAGCAACGAACCCTGACCACCTGCCAGCGCATGGTTGACCGCCTGGTTTCGAGTTTTAATGACATTCTGGAAATGCTCAAAATTAACGAAGGCTATACCTCGATCAAACCAGTTACTTTTGATTTGATTGAAACGATCAACCAGGTCGTGGATGAACTGGGTGCTTTTATCCACAAACGCAAGCAAGTCATCGAGGTTGAGACACCTGCCTCGCTTCCGATTACCGCCGATCAGGAAAAAGTTGAGCTGGTGCTACTCAACATCATGCAGAATGCGATCAAGTTCACGCCTGATGACGGAGTGATTCAAATCAAAGTATCCACTACTGGAAGCGGTGAGGTTCACCTGAAAATCCAGGACTCCGGGATTGGAATTGACCCGGCTGAATTGACCCACATCTTTGAGAAGTTCTATACCAGTGTTGACCCGTCAACCCACCGCTCTGGCAAGTTTGAATTTGCCACCCGTGGCACTGGACTTGGACTGGCGATTGCCAAAAATTATGTCGAAGCCCACGGTGGTCGCATCTGGGCCGAATCAGCCGGCAAGGGACAGGGAAGTTGTTTTCACATTGTGCTTTCAGCCAAAACTCCACATCAATGATTACGTTCTGCTGACATTTCTTCACCGCGTGGCAGTGGTTGAATTGAGACTGGTGCTTCAGCCGGGAAAAATCAAAATTTGGAATCCATCGCCGCCACTTGATTGCCCGTTTCGTATCCTGGCCTTGAACGGTCGCTCTCAACCCACGGCTCCGCTCCTGCAACTCGATACACGACCCAAAATGTCAACAGAACCTAAAGCAGTCTTTCCTTCCTGTGTAATGTTTGATTAAAA
>DAOQNB010000373.1:0-6229 GCA_035335845.1 Acidobacteriota bacterium
CCTTCCCGCTGGTAAAACTCAGCCAGCAAACTGGCCGTTCCAGCTACATCTGGATGCTCCAGGCCCAGAGCTTTTTCATGAATCGCCAGTACCCGGCGAAAATGATCTTCTGCCAGTTTTAGATTCCCTCTCGATCTGGCGATTAAACCCAGATTATTCAAGGTGATAGCAACATCAGGATGTTCAAGTCCAATGGGTTTGGTACGTGGTTGATTTTTTTCCGTGTTTTCCGTGTTTTCCGTGGTGAAAATGTCTGGAAGTTTTCGGTAAGGTACTTACTACTGCTTTCTTTGCCGCTTGAAACGCGGCGACTGATACAGACCGTCTTTTTTCGCGACAAAGGCAAGCGGTTCCGGGCCTTCGGTGCCGTTGGGGCTGTCAACTTCGGTCAGGATTTGTCCGTCGGCATCAAGCAAGCGCACCACAACGTCAATTCCCTTTTGCTCAACCACAACTTTCAAGAACTGACCCGCTTGCAGTGAAACCGAAAACTGCTGGCTGGCCCCACCAGCCAGATCACGGTCGAGTTTTGTTCCGGCCTGAATCATCTCTGGCGTCAAAGCCTGGGCACTGACCACGGCGCAACACCCAGCCATCACGGTGACAAACCACATAAAACCAAATGAAATGAAAGACCTGGACTGAAAGTTCATCGCGTCCTCTTGGGAAATGTGGAGGGCAACTCAGGGTAAAAAGTGAGAAGCAGGCCGTTAGGAAAAGTGATGAAAACATACTCCACAATGGTCTGGGAAGAAACCATATACAGAAAAGAATCAAAATTCTGAACTCCGAACTTTTTCTCATTGACGGCGTAAATTGTCTAGTGTATAGAGACACTATACACTTCTCCTGAGAAAAGGTACCTTGCCTATGTTCATCACAATTGATGAAGCTGACCGTCGTCCGATTTACCAGCAAGTGGTTGATGAACTTAAAGCCCTGATGGCCCGTGGCGAACTCCGCGACGGCAGCCCGCTTCCGCCAGTGCGACAACTGGCGGCCCATCTCGGCGTGAACCTCAACACGATTGCCACGGCCTATCGCGAACTGCAAACCGAAGGGCTGATTTCGATCCGACACGGGTCGGGCGCCGTGGTCACGTCGCGCAACAGCCGACCGGACAATGTGCTCGAAGCCGCGCGCCGGTCACTGCGAACGGTTCTGACACAACTGGTCTTAACTGGGCTTTCTGAAGCAGAAATCTTTGAACTGGTGCGGACGGAGCTTCAGGGATTGATTCCAACCAGATAAAGATTGGGATTTGGCGTTTGGTGCCTGGTTCTTGGCTTTTGGTGCTTAGTTCTTGGTGCTTGGTTCTTGGTGCTTGGTTCTTGGAAGGTATTGGTTCCAAAGCACTAAGCCCCAAGCACGAAGCCCTAAGTACCAGGCCCCAAGCCCTTCGCCCTGAAATGAGGTGGATTATGTTGCTCGCATTTGTAGCCTGGCTCTTGATGGATGCGTTGATCGTGCTGATGTGCTGGTACATGCCAGTTTCACGGGCTGAGGAAGCCTTTTTCGGTGTGCGTGTGAGTTCTGAATTTTATCGCGACCACGGTCATCGGTTGCTGCTCCAGTACCGGCTCTGGTTGGGGCTGACATTTTTGCAAATTGAAGTGTTGGGCGCCCTGGTCACGATCTTTCGCGGAGAGATCGGGTTGGCCCGGATTATTGGGGTGTTCCTGCTCCTCTTTGCCAATTCAGCCCTGTACGTTGTGTTTGCCCGTCAAATCAAACCCTTTGCGCTGGTGGAGGAGAATCAACGGTATGCGGCGCCGCTCATTACCCGTCATCTGGCTGATTACACCAATCTGGCGGTTGAAATCGCGATTCTCATTGCGTTGATTGGACCCTTTCTGGCGCTGGTGTATTTCTATCCGCAACTCCCAGAATGGATTCCAGTTCACTGGAACTGGAAAGGCGAAGTGGACGACTGGGCGCGCAAGAGTTTTACCTCAGTCTTTGCCATTCCAGTGCTGACACTATATATGCATGGACTTCTCTTTTTGGTCAAACGGGGACTGCTCGGAGTCAAAATGACCCTTCCTGGTGAGCATGCAGCAGAATATCTGGAACTCAAAGAACGCCAACTCAACCTGAACCTCAACTTGATGGACTGGATGCGAGCATTGACCTCGGTTGTGCTTGGTGCCATCGCGCTCAATACCGTGTTTAGCAGTTTGCCCGAATTTGCCTCATATGCCCGCCTGGTCAATATTGTGTTATTTTCGATCACGGGTGTTATGTTTGTAATCGGTTTCTGGTATTTATTTCAAATGATTGGAGTAAATCGAGATTTAAAGACTCGGGTCGGTCGGGTTTATGTCCAACGTCCATCTGATGCCGAACACTGGTACGGCGGCGGGACCATCTATTACAACCCGGAAGACCCGGCGTTTTTTGTCGAAAAACTTGTCGGATGGGGCTACACGGTGAACTTCGCCCATCGTGAAGCCCAGTTCCTGATGGGATATACCCTCCTGATGCCGGTTCTGGCCCTCTGGCTTATTTTTGGGTCGAAATCCAATTAGAGAAGTGCAAGAACCAGGGCTTTCCGGCAACGGAAAGCCCATTTACCTTGAATCAACCTCTCCCAGGTGGTTCAATATTCACTCCCTGCCAGTTCATCTCTTCAGGCCAAAAATCAACCCGCAAAAATTCAGCACTTACGATCCTCCCTGTACCTGCTGAACCAGTCAGGTTTTGCATTGCTTATCCAAGGAGAACCTATGTGTTGTTTTGCCAGGCGATCATTTATTTTGGCTATTTCTCTGGTGTTTCTGCTCGGATGTCTTTTATTTACAACTCAAAGCGGAAAATACACCCCCTTCAATTTGATATCACCTCCCCTCAAAGCGGCACCGATTTCGCACACGTTGCCTGAGGCAAGTTTTAATGGTGTCAAGCGGCAGGTCATCACCGCCACGGTTACTGGCGGAGGCGCTTCGTGCAATGGAGCCCCGGTGGCAGTGGTTGTCACCATCACAGGCGGACTCGAACCATATGACGTCACGCTCACCAATGGCGGTGGGTTTATGTCAGGGAATAGTCCATTAACCTTCCTGGTAAACCCCGCAGTCACAACAACTTATACCGTGCAGGAGGGTAATGACGCCAATGGTCGCTCTTACATGGTGGTTGGCAGCGCCACAGTGACGGTTGGCGCCGCCAATGAGCCGACAGTTGCTCAGGCAGGTCCCAACCAGGGGTTATGTAGCCCAGGACCTGTCACCCTTGCGGCCAATGTTCCCACCGTAGGCTCAGGAAGCTGGTCAATCGTCAGTGGACCGGACACCTCCCTGCTCCAGTTCGGAGATGTGACGCTTAACACTTCAACCTTTACGGCAACCTCAACCGGTGTCTATGTTCTGAGGTGGACCATTACCAATGGAAGTTGCGGGACTTCAACCGATGATGTGCAGGTAACAATCCTGAATGGTTGTAATTCAGCCTTGCTTGTGGCCGATACCAACAACCATCGGATTCAACGATTTGATGGTTCTGACTGGTTTCTGGTGGGACCAGGAACAATGGGGTCAGCTCCAGGTCAGTTCCGCCTGCCCGAAGCCGTTACGGCTGACATTTCAGGCCAAACTATCTATGTGGCAGATACTGGAAACAATCGCATTCAGTGGTCAACTGACGGTGGGGCAAACTGGATGATTTTTGCAACGCTGGGCTCGGGGCTCAATCAGGTTCGGTCGCCACAAGGGGTGGCCCTGGATCTGGATGGAAATCTCTATGTTTCAGACACTGGAAATAGTCGTGTCCTGCGCTTTGAGAATGGCCTGCCTGGACTGGCAATTGTCATTGCCTCGACTGGAACTGGCAGTGGCCAGGTTGGTAGCCCTCGGGGACTGGTCGTGGCCCCAGATTTTCGCCTTTTTGTCGCCGATGAGATCAACAGCCGGATTGTGCGCATTGTGAATGCCAACACAGTGCTCACCAGCACCAGCGGCACGGTTCTGGTGTCGAAAGGCGTTGGGTTAAACAAAGTACAGAACCCGCAAGGTGTGACGATTGATCCAACCACCGGGACACTCTATATCGCGGACACAGGAAACTCGCGAATCTTGCGCTTCCCCAATGCCAGTCCAAATAATGCTTCGGCGCTCGCCCTCATTGGGTCAGCCCTGGGTCAGGTCAATCGGGCTGAAGGGATCACGGTTTGCTTTTTCAACACAGGTCCCTTCACTGAAGGAGCCTTTCTGGTGGTTGGCGACACGTTCAACAATCGCATTCAGGGACGATTTATCCCAACTGGCGCCTGGTCGCTGGTGGGATCGCCAAACAATGTCGGAAGTGCGATTGGCCAGTTTCGCAATCCATCCAAAATCTGGTAAGGGTGGAGCATGAACGAATTGAGAATGACCAATAACGAATGTGAGTAAGGTCTTTTTTTCACCTTATCATTCTCTTATTTTGTCAGCCTCTCACCCGGTCAGGGTTTGGTTCCAATCCATTGAGCCTCAAAAATATCACGGGCCGGATCGGTGGGTTTTTCAGTCAGTTTCAAAAACGAAAACCCGCGATCCGTACCGTGCAATGTCCCAATATCAATCCCCCGCGCCCCATCTTTCCCGGCCTGGAAGGTATGAATGTTGTCACGGTGTGGTGAGAGCGTGTTGACCACCCCTGGACGCATCCACTGAGTGTTGGTTTTTCGAACCTGGAAGCTTTTGCTGGATGAAAATTCAGGCGCGGTACCCACGACTTCATAGTTTGACATCCGGGCTTCACCTTCGAGGCCAAGCGTGCAAATACTGTAGTTTGGATGGTTATGCGGTGGCAGAACCGCACCAGGAGCCAGTTTCCATTCAATAATGATCAACCCGGCGCCCTTGTGTGAAGGGCCGAAATACACTGGTGGTTGGAGCGTGGCAAATGGAAACACCCTGGCGGCGGGAACCCCCTGCACCTGTGCAGCCAGCGAAGCCAACCGATACACGTACGGGTCAACCTGATCGCCAGCGAGTTTGACGCCCCCGAAGCCTTCGGCCTGTTGCAAAAATTCCGCCCACGTCAAAACATCAGGTTGAGCCGCCGGCGAATCAACTTTTTTGGGTTCTTGAAGTGGATTTCCTTTGGCAACAGCTGAACTTGCCGTCATGGCGAGGGGCAGCCAGCAAAACATCCGCCGGGTGATGGCATACCCTGGAACTGATGCTTCGGGTTCTGATGTGATCGGAGAAACTTCAATTATTGGTGATGGTAAAGCCATGTCGTTCCTGAAACCTCCTGCCGTTTGTCGTTGACTGTGGAGTTTAGGAACATGAAACCAGAGGATGCTTCTTGAAAATCACTTTTTTCGAAATGTATCAGGTGAACACCCGACCTTATTCCGAAACAACCAGCTAAACGAACCAAGACTTTCAAAGCCGACCATCAAACAAATCTCAGTTACTGAATGATGTGTGGTTTTCAGAAGTCGTTTGGCTGCTTCGAGTCGGGTGCTGGTCAGCATCTGATGCGGCGTCATCTGGAAGGCTTGTTTGAAAGTTCTCAGCAGATGATTTGGCGAAAGACAGGCGACCTGGGCAATATCAGCCAGGGTCAGCGGCAGGTCAAATCGAGCCAGGATGAAATCACGAGCCCGCGTCAACCGGCGATAAAGTTCGTCACGGGTGGCAGGTCGGACTGCCGGAAACTGTTCAACGTCGGCCACGGTTTGGGAATGAACCGCCAGCAATCGCCCGGCAATGCCATACATCTGTTCAGTCAAAATCCCAGGATCAGCCACGCCGGCATTGACCAGATATTGCAATCGTCGCAACGCTGGCGAAAGCAGGTCGTCGTGAGGGTAGGTTTTCTCAAAAAAAGCAATTGACGCCAGAGACCTTCCCTCTGGATTCTCAAGCAAACTTTCGGTCGTTAACTGCCTGGATTCAGCTATTTCGCCCAATAGACCGACTTCAAAAAACAAACAGAAGGAAGACATTGGCCTGGCAACATCAATGGTGATCGTGTATGGCTGATTTTCGTTCAAAACCAGGTACCGGCTGTCATCCACGGCAAAATGTCCGTTGCCGGCGTTGTAATATGCCGTTCCCTGTGAAAAGGTCTTGATTGAAAGACATCCAAGCCCAGACCAGTGAAATTGCCGGCTGGTTTGACCAATCAGAATGTGCGATTGACGCCCAAGTTGACCACGAAACCCGGTGCTGTGATATTCGCGGTTTTTTTGTCCAAGCTGGAGTGAAATCAACATAGGCAGAATGCAGAATTGAGAATG
>DAOQNB010000374.1:0-4077 GCA_035335845.1 Acidobacteriota bacterium
CCATCAATGCTTTGGCCAGTCCGCTGGCGACCAGTAAAACACCCAGTTCGGCCCTCTGAAGTAGGTGCCAACAATAGTCAGGACAATAAACCCACACAAAAAACAGGTGAAGAGTCCAAGCGCTCCGGCACGAGTCGAGTTATATCGTCGAACCAGCCATACCGAGTACAGGGCGTACACCAGCGTCAACACCGTGCCTGGATTGATGAAGGTAATGACCAGTTGCGGAATGTGTGGAATCCATTCACGCAGCCACCCAAACCGAATCGCAAAGGCATCAATCACAATTGAGGAAATCAACCCAACCCAGATGGATTGTTTGACGAGCGGCCAGCCGCCAGGACCGCCAAACCATTCACCCGTGCCTGACTCTTCCCGGTCCAGGAAGGGAATTAAACCCAATCCAATCAAGACGATGGTTGGAATTCCAATTCCGCCCATAAAGGCTGAAAACGAGACCATTTCCTGCAAGCCGAGAAAGTACCAGGGAGCTTTGGCCGGATTTTCAGGAACGGCTGGGTTGGCCAGTTCCTTGAGCGGTGCGTCGGTGATGAGTGCCAGCGCGACACAGACCAGCACGGTCACCATCAACACCGCCATCTCGGCATAAAAGAGGTGCGGCATGGATGGAACGGTCCCTTCCGGGCCGTTGCCAACGGCTGAAGTTTTGCCTTTGACAATTGCCGCCAGTTGATAGGTTTTGGTGGCGAGTTGTGTAAACACTGGATAGACCGAGCCTTCCGGAGTTTCAACCCTCGCGTCCGCATCCGCCGGGCGGGCCAATCCGCCATCTTTTCGGATTCGCCAGAAATGCACGGCCATCAACGCGGTCAGCATCAGCGGCAACACCATGATGTGGAGTAAATAAAACCGAATCAGGGCTTCTGGGCCGACCGTGTCTGATCCGAGCAGCAACAGGCGGTTGAGTCCACCAGGGTCAAACCAGCCCGTGACGCCGACGGCATCAGTAATTTCGCGTGGCGACTGGGCAATATTGGCACCGATGGTAATGGCCCAGTACGCGAGTTGATCCCAGGGCAACAGGTATCCAGTAAACGAAAGCCCAAGCGTCGTAACCAGTAACCCCATTCCAATTAACCAGTTAAATTCTCGTGGCTTGCGATAGGCGCCAGTAAAGAATGTGCGGGCCATGTGCAGGAGCACCGTGACCACCATCACATTGGCTGCCCAGCGGTGGATGTTGCGAATGAGACGCCCGGTCGGCACCACAAAATGAATATCTTTGATCGAAAGATAGGCGACGTCCGGGTAAGGTTTATAATAAAACATCAACAACACGCCGGTGATTAATGTAATAAGAAACGCAGCCAGACTGGCAATCCCCAACCCCGCCGTCGTTGCCCAGCGGAGGCTCCAGCGGTGAGTTCGCACTGAGTGTAAATGCAGGAAAACATTGCCGAAAACAAATGTGGAGCGCGTCCGATCAGTATTGGGTGTGCCGCCACGAAACGCGGTGTCCCGCAGCCGATAGGGGACCGCCAGCAGGTTTTCCCAAAACATTTGTAATGCCGAACGGGGAGGTGCAACCGGATGTATCCCGTCACCCTGGGGCTGGATTCCAGACCGGACGGCTGGCCGAGAGTCGGATGGTGGTGCAACACTGCTCATATCGTCACCTTGGTTCCGGATTCAACTGTTGTACCTTCGTCAATGGTTACGCTCGTGCCGTTTCCAGTAACTTGAAGCCACGGCAGGGCCCGGGGTGCCGGGCCCTTGGTAACTTCGCCGTCACTGGTGAACCGCGAGCCGTGGCAGGGGCATTCAAACCCTTCGGTGGTTTGTTTCACAACACACCCCAGATGTGTACAAATTGTGGAAACCGCATAGACACCGCCACTGGCATCTTTATAGAGAGCGACGGCCCGGCCTGGCGGGACAAACGCCTCTCCAGGATTGAGTGTGTCAGGCAGTTTGACTGTGAATTTCTTGGACGGAGAGGACAACACTGCGGTTTTGGGAAGCTGGAGCATTCCAAGCGTGGCAAACAACATGGCGGAGGCGGCAGCCCACAACGAAGCTAATCCGAGAAAATCCCGCCGTGGTATTGGTTCTGGATCAAGCCGTGAGCGCGGCTCCCTGGCTTTGGTTGTCATAGCGTCCTCCAGGAAATAGAAGTTGTAACCCGTTCCATCGTAATGGCTTCAGCCGGGCAGCGCATAAAACACAGCGCACAGCGGATGCAGCGGTCTTCATCTTTGAGAATGGCTGAGTGTTCGGTGAGATCAATGTCAGATCCAAGTGTTTGTTCAATGGCCTGATTGAGTTCGTCATGGGGTATCAACTCAGCGAGTGACACCAGTTTGAGGCACTGAGTTGGGCATACGTCGGCACAGCCACCACACAACACACACCGGCTACCATCAAAAATTGGGGTCACGCCACAATCGAGGCAGCGCGAGGCTTCGCCCATGGCCTGGGCACAGGTAAATCCAGTTTCAACCACGGCTTCCGGGTGGAGCAGGCGCTCTGACGGATGCAGTGTTGGAATGTCAGCCCGGCGGATGGATTCATAGCCCTGTTCCCGGCGGTACCGATCTAGCACAAGGTGGGCCGTGACGGCGTCAAACGTGATCGAACGTCCGGTCAGCGACTGATACACCGACCGGGCCACCGCTTTCCCCGAAGCCACCGCATCAATCAGCAACCGTGTTCCGTGGGCTAAATCTCCGGCTACAAACACCCGGTCAGCCGTGGACGCAAGCGTTTTCGGATCAACTTTGGGCCAGCCGGGCCGCATCATCTGGACATCGGTTCCACCATCTTCCAGAAACGTGAGCGCCGGCGATTGACCAACCGCCAGCAACACCGTGTCACAGGAGATCACCTTTCGATCTTCATCGTCATACACCGGTGAAAATCGCCGATTTTCGTCATAAACCTGCAGGCATCGGCGAAATTCAACCCCGGTCACCAGACCTTCATCATTGCGGAGAATGCCAACCGGCCCCCAACCGTTCCAGCGTTCAATCCCTTCTTCGTCGCCTTCCATGATTTCGACGGTATCAGCGGGCATTTCTTCAAGTCCTTCAAGCGAAACCAGATGCACCAGCGACGTGGCTGCAAGTCGGGCGGCGGTGCGGGCGGTGTCATAGGCAATTTGCCGCAGGACACTCCGGGCGACGTCATAGGCCACGTTTCCACCACCAACCACCACCACCTGTTGGCCAATTTCAAGGCTCGCCCCGAGCGAAACCGCCCGGAGCAAGTCAACGCCGCCATACACCCTGGGACCATTTTCACCCGGCAGCCCCAGTGACCGCGACGATTTCGCGCCCACGGCCACAATCACGGCGTCAAAATCGTTGCGCAAATCCGAAAAAGAAATATCTTTGCCAACCGTAGTGTTGCAGCGGATTTCAACGCCAAGGGCCTCAATGACCGCGACTTCACGCTTGATCAGGTCACGGGGAAGCCGGTAGGCCGGAACCCCCACCGCCAGCATCCCGGCGGCAACGGGTTCGGTTTCAAAAACCACTGGTCGAAATCCCATCAAGGCCAGGTCGTGTCCAGCCGCCAGTCCAGCGGGGCCGGCGCCGATAATGGCAACTCGCTGGCCCTGAGCCGGTACAAATTTTCCCTCAACGCCGGCGCGTAACAGGGCCGCCATTTCCTCGGCATTGGCCGCAACTGAGGGTTGAGCCAGTTGAATCTTCTTGAGTACCACATCGGTTGGGTGTGAATCGGGGCCAGCCTGCTCACAGGCAAAGCGTTTGAGCGCCCGAATGGCAACTGGCCGATCTGCCGCCACAAACTGGCCGTCATCATCAACGCGGGGGACTTTTCCCCGCCGGCAGGCGGTTTCACAAGGTGCGCCACAAATCCGACCGCAAATCGAAGCAAACGGGTTTGGCCCTCGGGCAATCAGGTAGGCAGCTTCAAAATCACCATTGGCAATTGCACGGACATATCCACGGGCATCGGTGTGGACTGGACAGGCCACCTGACAAGAAATCAGTTCTTGATGATAGCTTTCGTGCGGTACCTGGACTTTGAGGCCATCCATATAAACCTCATTGGGCTGAAGACTTTGGGCTGAAGACTTCGGGCTGAAGACTT
>DAOQNB010000374.1:4177-6224 GCA_035335845.1 Acidobacteriota bacterium
GGGCTGAAGACTTCGGGCTGAAGACTTTGGGCTGAAGACCTCGGGCTGAAGACCTCGGGCTGAAGACTCGCAAGCTCGGGGCTGAAGAAGTTGGGCTGAAGACTTTGGGGCTGAAAGACTCGCAAGCTCGGGGCTGAAGATATTGGAATGAAAAAATGTGCTGAAAAACTCGGGGTGAAAAAATCAGGCATAGGACTTTGGATTGAAGAGAGTTGGGATTGGTTCTACCCGTTTTCTTCAGCTCTGAGCTTGCGAATCTTCAGCCCCAAGCCCGAAGTCTTCAACCCGAAATTTTCAGCACCCTACGCTTGTACGGAACAAACCTGTTGAATCAAAGAGAGTTTCAAAAGCGGACTTCTTTGTCCGCCAGTACTATTTCCTTTTCAGCGCCTGACGACAATGATGAATCTTCATCATATTTCTGATGAAACTGATCAATTGGATTAACAGGTTGTTGCCCCCGTCCGGAGGACGATGGAGAGTAGCCGGTGGTCAGCGTCGCTTTGGACGCGCAGCCACCGGGCTTGTGCCCGGCCCGCATTTGCGCCCGGATGGGCGCTGGAGCAGGTTCAAGATCGGAGAAATTCAAGGATATGATGACCGAACTTCTTTTCCAGCGCCCATCCGGGCGCAAACCATCCTCGGCCCGGATTCCGGTGGGGGCGCCTCAAAGCAGGCTTCCACACCGGCTACTTTCCACCGCCCATCCGGGCGAAAACCACTCTTTATGGCAACTGCCTTGAAGAAATGGATTTACTTGCTACTCACGACTCGCTTTTCTCCATTCAAGAGTGTTTGAGTAATCCAGCCAGTTCTGCCCGACGAATGGCTTCAAGGCGCGAGTGGACATTGAATTTCTGAAGGATGTGCTGGATGTGGTTGTTGGCGGTGGTGCGGCTGATGTGGAGCGTGGTGGCAATCTGACTGGTGGGAAGGCCGCGAGCCATCAATTTAAGGACCTGCAATTCACGGTCGGTCAGTTCAATGGCGGCGGCTGGGGCGCGGGTGGTGGAAATCAGGGAAGTAACCTGTTCGGCGGGAAGCTGGGTTTCGGCCACAATAAAATCGCGGATCAATAATTCCAATCGCTTGCGGACATCAATCCGGCGAAAAATATGAACTGAATATGGAAACTCAGAGTTGGCGACCGAGACCAGCAAGGTCGAAGTATTCGTCCACTGATAGCCCTGTTGGGATTTGATATGAAGGTCAAAATTCGACATGGGGCGGTTTTCACGCACTGCCTGCTGGACACTGCATTCCTGTGAGCAAACCTGGCCACATTCATCATGGCCGCTGACCATATCTCCACAAAATTTTCCGACGGCTTCAGCCGCAGAAATCCCAAACAATGCCTCGGCGCCTTTATTCCATCCAATGATTGTTCCATTTGAATCTGAAACAAACGCAGCATCAGCGGTGCCTTCAACCAGTTTTTTGAGGTCATGCAGGTTCATAAAACCCTCGATTCTGTCGTTTTGAGCGCCTGGAACAGCAATTTGGAACAATTACTTCCTGGTCTGGTATCTGGTTTGTTTAAGAGAAGTTAGAAGCTGCAGGAAATCATCTTACCCGGCTTTGAAGTGAAATGAAATTCCTATTTTGAGAAAAAAATGATGTTTTCTTGAGGCTTTTTAATGAGAGGGAAGGTAAAACTCCGGCACTCAATACGAGGGAGAAATTATGATATCGAAGACTTCGATAAGTACATTTCCAGGCTCTTGTAATGTGTGTGAAATTGATCGTGCGATAATTCTCATTTTCTTCTTGTGCAAGTAAGTCGGCAAAAGGTGACAATGCAATTTAGGGGTTGGCGAGCGCCAACCCCCTTTTTTTGTTTGCAACTCTGAAGTTTCAAAATCCTTGACACTGTACCTTTTTGGAATGAACCCCTGGTGATATGGGGAAGGCCAATCGTTGAAAAGATTGTAATTCCCTCAGCCTCAGATGGTCTTATACCATTTCGGAATGAAGTGCTCGCATTATGGAAAAGCTAAAATGTTGAAAATATTGTATTTTCTTCAGCCCTTAGCCCGATACCCTCAGC
>DAOQNB010000375.1:0-6221 GCA_035335845.1 Acidobacteriota bacterium
TTACAGGGATTTTCCGTCATATGTATCCATACCGAAATATCTTATTCTGCACTGATTTTTCTCCTCTTTCGCGCAGCATGCTGAAATATGCGGCTGCCTTTGCCCGGGCCCACAATGCCCGGCTCTACATCCACAACGTCCAGGAAGGGACGTTACCTCCCCAGGCGCTCCGGCTCTCAGAGCGTGCCCTTTCTGAACACGGGTATGAATGGCTGATTGCCGTTCGTCACGAACTTGAAGAAATTGGCCAACACGAAGTGGTGAAAGACCTTGACGTTCACCTCCTGTTAACTGAAGGCAACCCGGCTGACGAAATTACTCGGGTTGCCATGGAACATCAGATTGATCTGGTCACGATTGCCACCCAAAACCGGAGCACGCTTGGACGCGCGATGGTGGGCTCAACCTGTGTGGCCATTCTGGAAAAAATCAAATGTCCAGTGCTGGTCTCACGGCAACCCGCGCATGACTTTGTTTTCTACCGTGGTTCAGAAACCACAATTGCCCTGAATCGAATTCTTTTTGCCACCGACTTCTCAGCCGATGATGCGGCGGCCAAAACCCTGGCCATCAACCTGGCCCGCGAACACCATAGCCGCCTGATCTTTACCCATGCCCTGGGCGTCTTTCTCAATTATGTCCGGGCCGTCACCACGATTGGCACCGATGACATTGAATCTCACGTCCGCAAAGAAGCCACCGAGAAACTGGCGGCACTTCAGGCTGAAGCCGAAGGGATTGAATCCAAAACGGTTTTGGGTGAAGGTCGAACGTACTCTGAAGTATTGCGGATTGCCAAAGAATCAGATGTTGACCTGATTGTGGTTGGCACTGGAAACCGTCAAACCGGCAACGTCCTTGGGCGCAATACCGAACGCATTATGCGTGATGCCACCTGCCCGGTGCTCATTGTGCCAAGCTAAATCTTTTGGTAGCGAGTGGCGAGGAGCAAGGAGTCAAATATATCTGGATTGCTCTGTTTGTTAACGATTGTATCCCGTTGAATTTGAAACTCCTCGCTCCTCGCTCCTCGCGATTTGCTCCTCGCGATTCTTCCTCATGAGTACTCCAGCTAACCCCTCGGCTTACCCCACCTCGGATCCTACGACCTTGTCACCATCCATCAAATCGCCATCTGATACAGCTACTTCGGCTGGGCGTGGTGCGATCTATATCACGCTGGCCAAGTTCTATTTCATCTTTACCGGATATGCGATCATCTTTGCTTTGCCCCGCCTTTTGACCAAGGAGCAATACGGCGAGTATGTTGTGGTGACGTCCTTTGTCTCAATCATCAATGCTGTCATCATTACCGGTACCCAGCAGGCGGTTTCAAAGTTTGTTTCAGAAAATCCGGCCTCAGCAGAAAGCCTCAGGTCACGGTCGTTAGCGGTCCAGGCAATCCTTGGAACCCTTATCGTGATGGCCTATGTGCTGTTGACGCCGTATCTTGCGACTCAGTTTTGGAATGATGCCTCACTCATCACCCCATTGCGAGTTTCAGCGCTGATCACCTTTTGTTATGCCTTTTATGCGGTTTACATGGGGTATCTCAATGGAAAGAAAGAGTTTTTCTGGCAGGCAACGCTCGATTCCTCCTACTCGACGTTCAAAATGCTGGCCATTATTGCCTGTGCGCTGGTCTTTCGGAGTGTGACTGGCGCCGTGGGTGGTTTTGCACTGGGCGCTTTTCTCGTTTTGATTTTGGCCATTGGGCTGGCTGGACGTGGACGATCAACGATTGCTCCCCATATTGAATTGGGGACCTACCTGACATTTCAGTTGCCGTTGCTGGCATTTGTTTTGTGCAACAACCTGTTGCAAAAAGTGGATATCACCTTCCTGAAAGCGTTTTCCTCGGTTGATCCGGCCATTGCCAGTGCCAATGCGGGTGATTATGGGGCATTGATCAACATTGCCAACATCACCTATCAGGCAGTGATTTCAGTCACGTTTGTGGTCTTTCCGCTCATTTCCAAAGCCTCTTTTGAAAAAGAAACCGGAGAAGTCAAAACCTACATTCGCCAGACCATGCGGGTGGCATTGCTGGTGATGGCATTGCTGGCAACGATTTTTTCGTCCAATGCGGCAGATACATTGGGGTTGCTCTATCCTAAAATTTACCTCAGCGGGGCTGGAGCACTGCAAATCGTGGCGTTTGGAATGTTGAGTTTCGGGTTGATTTCAGTGTTGACCACGATTATCACAGGGAGCGGCCATCCCTGGATTTCGCTCTTCATTGGGGCATTCACCCTCATGGCCAATGTGGTACTGAACTACAAATTGATTCCAGTCTATGGCTTGCGGGGTGCGGCAATCGGAACGACCATTTCCATGACGGTTGGTGCCCTTCTGGCCTGCGGGTACGTTCTCTTCTCCTTCAAAGCCCTCATTTCCCCTCTGACCCTGGGACGGATTGTGCTGGCATCAGTCTTGATTTATGGACTCCATCTCATTCCACTGGCTGGAGTTCTGGTGGTTGTGAAAATGACAATTCAAGGGCTGGCGTACCTGACGATTCTGATTCTTACCCGAGAACTTGGCGCCCAGGAACTTCGGTTGATTCAAAAAATCTTCCGCCTGGCCAAATGACAGATTTGTTTATTTTCAATCTTGCCACTTGATCAAATGTCACCTTGTCACCTTGTCACTTTGTCATTTGGGTAATTGGTGTATACTGGGCGGCAATCCTGGTTACCAATTTCTATCAGCACAAATCATCTCATTCCACATTCTGGACCAAGTTTCATGAGGCTTCAGTTCTCCTCGGATTTCCGAAAAATTTTCGGCGAGTATCTCCCTGCCCAAATGATTGATGTGCAGATACTGCGCCACGCACTGGAGACCGTTCGGACCTGTCATACTCAGTGGGGGCTGTCACCACCTTGCTTTTGGATTGCCTCGCCTCCTGACCATTGGGAAAAGTGGACTCGAACGCTCGTTGAATTTGGACTGGCCCAAAGTCACGAACTGCTGTTTACGGCAACTCAAAAAGTACACCCATTTTGGGTGTATCTTTTTCTGGACGCTCAGTTTTCCTGTTGTATTGCGGCGGAAAGCCTTCCATCTACAGGGCTTGATCAAGGGCCGACGCTGGTGGGAAGTATCAGTTTTGATCCACATCTGGTTGAAAAGACAGCTCACACCCTTCTGCGCCATCAATCTCAGAAAATCCAGCGCCTGCTGCGTGATGCCTTACATAACCCCCACCTTGATAAAGTCACACGTCAAATTCACCGGGCGGAAGCCACCGAACGATTTGCCTCATTGCTGGCCCAAACCCAGGTTCAACAGGCAGCGGCGCCAACCAGTATTTCAGCCACGGTTTCCCTTTCGTACCTTGAAGAATTGATTGGTATTTTGAGCGATTCGGCATCGGGTCAGGCCGGTGCGGCATTGCTTCATCGAGTGGTCAATGCCATTGCCCACCTGACAGATTACCGGCTGGTGCTGGTCTCGTTGTTTAAAGAAGAGTTTCCCTACCGTGATTTGGTGGGCTGTGACGCCATTCCGGCTGAAATTTTAGAGCGTATCCACCAGATTCCATTTCCACAGGACGAATTCCGACAGTTGCTTCATCTAGGGGAGCCAATCCAGGTTGGCACGCTTGGCCGGGCGCTCTACTTTCCGCCACGGCTCCATCATGTGTTAGAGCGTGAAAATCTCTATAAAAGCCCTGAGCCTTATACCGGAGGGCAAGGAAAGTGGAATAAACACGACGAGCTGTTTGTCCCGATTGTCAGTCAGGATGGCGAATACCTGGGGGTGATGTCGCTTGATGATCCGCGATCTGGCAAATCCCCGACCGAACAAAGCGTGTTACCAGTGATTGCCTTTGCCCGACAAATTTCTCTGATTTTAGAGCGCCACCGGGTTGAGCAGGAAATGGAACGCATGCTGATTCAGCTTTCGGTCAATAATAGCGAGCTGGCCGGGTTGAATCTGGTACTTGAAACCACCAGTCGCTCTATGGACCGGCATGGTGTGCTGGAAGGGGCGCTCAAAATCCTCGATGTGGTTGACCTCGAAGCGGCTGCGATTCTGACGCTGGATGAAAACCGCGAACAACTTCGACTCGAACATGTCAGCAATGTACCGGATCCGCTCTGCCGCCTGATGTATGACTTTGGGGTAGAATGCTTTACGGTCGGACTGAAAACCACTCGGGATGAGCTGGAAATCCACGATCTCGAAACCATCCATACATCGCTTCCGCATCTCAAGCAAACGCTGCACCGAGAACAAATTCAAACGTTGGTCAGCGTTCCCCTGTCAGGCCGCAACGGGGTACTGGGGGTGATGATCTTATGGTCGCACGAAAAACGGAGTTTCTCCGCCCCGGATTGTCGCTTACTGGCCAACGTTGGAAAACAGGTGGGGCTGGCGCTTGAAACAACGCAGTTGTTTGAGCATTCGCACCGACTGGCAACCCAAATGAGTGCCTTGTTTGAAGTTGGTAAAAGCATCACTTCACATCTGGCACTCAAACCGCTCCTGGACTCAGTCACCCAAAATGCAGCCACGCTGTTAAATGCGGATCAGGTTTCCGTGGCGCTCCTGGACGATTCGCACGCCGTGACGGAATTGACCAAATGGATTCGCCCGGTTCCGCCAGGACTCACGGTTATTAACTCTGATACCCCTCCGGGCACACCACCGCCAACAGATAAAACACCTCCAAATGGAATCCTGCTCAGCCTGCCAATTCGCACCACGCATCCTGAAACCGGTGAAGCACGGCAAATTGGTATGTTTCACGTTGGTCGAAATTCGCCCCGGCAGCCTTTTTCTCAGGTTGAAGTTGAAATGCTCAACAACCTCACCACCCATGTCTCAATCGCGGTTGAGAATGCACGGGCATTTGAGGCTGAACACAAACGCAGCAAGCAATTTCGGTTGATCAACACGTTTTTGCGGGAAATCAGCGCCATTCTCGATTCTGAAGAAATGCTGAAACGGGCGGCTCAGGTCATTTGTGAAAATTTCGGGTATGTGCAGGTCTCAATTCACCTCTATCACGCCGAAGCCCAACTGGTGATGGTTCGAGCCGTGGTTGGCAATCAGGTGGCAGTCGGATGGAATCCGGGGGATGTATTGCCTTGCACCCAGGGTATTTTGCATCAGGCCATCCAAACCAGACACACGGTCAAAATTGATGATGTGCGAAAAGTGAAAGATGAACTGGTCAGTATCCCCGAAGTCCGCTCACGACTTGCCATTCCGGTGCTGCGCGGCAGTGAAGTCATCGGCATCTTACTGCTTGAACATTCTGACCCAGGGCATTTTGATCGGAGTGATGTGATTACGGCTGAAATTCTGGCTGATGGAATCGGCGTCGCACTGCGTAAAACCGAACTCTACAGCGAGGTCATGCTGGCCAACACCCAGCTCCAGGAAATGATTCGGGTCAAGGATGATCTGGTTTCGATGGTCGCCCATGATTTCCGCTCGCCGCTCACCACTATTCAAGCCTATAGCGAGGTCCTGTCTGATCAAACCGAAGATTCGAGCACCAAACGGTATCTGCAAATTATCAATCAGCAATCCCGACATTTAGCACGGCTGGCCAATGACACGCTGACAATGTCACGGCTCGAATCACACAAAATGAATTTTGAATTTCAACCGGTATATTTGAGGGAACTGATTGAACTGGTTCTTGATAGCCGGTTTGGTGAAACCAACATTACCTTTGAGACAGTCTGGCCGGAAACCCCGATTGTGGTGTCAGCCGATTCAGGACGACTTCAGGAAGTCTTTGATAACTTGATCGGCAACGCGGTGAAATACTCTCCCGCTGGTGGAAGCGTCGTGATCAAAGGATCATTTCAAGGAGACATCGCCTGCCTCTCAATCACTGATCATGGGATTGGGATTGCCAAAGAAGACCTTCCCAAACTCTTTGAGCGATTTCAGCGAATGGGCAATGCCCGGAAACTGCGGATTCCTGGTACTGGACTGGGCCTTTATATCTGCCGATCAATCATTGAAGCCCACAACGGGCACATTGAAGCCGAAAGCGAACTGGGCCAGGGCTCGACCTTCCGTGTTTTTATCCCGCTCCACCAACCAGACAAAACTGAAACCCCATCAGAAAACGAAAGGCGAACCGAAACCATCGATTCGCCTTAGCATAGAACGGAGAGCCTTGAGTAGAGAACCTTCAGATTCGAAAACCCGGAACCCGGAACCCGGAACCCGGAACCCGGAACCCGGAACCC
>DAOQNB010000376.1:0-6215 GCA_035335845.1 Acidobacteriota bacterium
ACCCTGAACCCTGAACCCTGAACCCTGAACCCTGAACCCTGAACCCTGAACCCCCGATTGCCCTTGATTCCTCCCCCACCAACCCTCTACCCTTTTGCGTCCAGTCCCCTCAATCAACTCTCAATCGGAAGCAATCTTGATGGCGTCCACGTCGCGAACTTCGGAAACCAGGCGAATGATTGGCCGAACAGTTGGTGATGCCTACATCATCAGCGAATGGCTCGGGAGCGGTGCGTTTGGAAACGTCTATAAAGTCAAATGTGGGAACACAATCTTTGCCCTCAAGATTGCCGACCAGCGAGCCAACCAAAAGCTGGTTTTTAAGGAAGCCAACCATGCCGCAACGGTTGGAATTGACCGGCGTGGGATGTCACGGCGTCATTTGTGCCAGATTGAACGGGTCTTGAAGATTAAGGAAAGTGAAATCAGCGATAACGGCATCACCGACACGTTTCGAGTCGGGCTGGTTTTTGAGTTTGTCGGCGGAGGGACACTTCGCGAACAAATTCTGACCTCCAAACCAATTGATACCGCACTCAGGTTATGGCTTCAGATTCTGGAAGGACTTGATCAAATTCATTCCGAAGGAGTCATGCATCTTGATTTAAAGCCGGAAAATGTCCTGTTGACCAGTCGGGATGCCCAGTCAGCCGAAGTCAAAATTACCGACTATGGTCTGGCCGAACTGGTTGGAATTATCCGTCAGTCGGGAGGAACGCCAGCCTATATGTCGCCGGAATCACTGTCTCAGGCCCAGCCGTCAATTCTCTCTGATTTGTGGGCGGTGGCAGTGATTGGGTATGAATTGCTCACCGGGACCGTCCCGTTTTCGGTCCGATCTGCCAAATTGACGGTTTCAGAACTGGAATCGGCTTTTTTTAAAGCTGAAGTCTGGCTTCCCGAAGAATTGAGTCCTTTCCGCACTTTTTTTGATCGGGCCTTTCACCGCTCCGTCTATGATCGGTTCCAATCAGCCGCCGACATGGTCAACCAGATTGAACTCATCCGGTCAGAATTTGCCGGTCCAGCGCTCCAGGTGCCGGTCATGCCGGATCGCGGGTCATTTCCAGGCCGGATTTTATCATCGGCACTGTTTTCCCGATTGCGGCGACAACCGCACGGCCATCCGATCTCAACAGCAGCTTCGACCTGGAAGATGTTTGACCAGACTTCGCGATCAAAAATGCTGGCCACAATGGCTCTCACTGGCGCCTTGCTGGCTGGCGGGGGCTGGATCGGATGGAAGTTCCTTGCCCCCAAATGGATGTTGACCCCGCCTCCAACCACGCTCCCGTCTGCTCCAATAGCGCCACCAGGCATGGTCTATCTTCACCCAGGCAATGGAAAACAGGCATTTTTTCTGGATCGCTTTGAAGTCACCAACGGTGACTATGACTCGTTTTTGGGAAGTGACGCCGCCAGACGCCAGGATGGCTATGAAGATCGCCGCATCCGCTGGGAATTGCATAAACAACTCTTGCTGACCTGGCAGGCAACCAACCCAAAAGACGACTGGCAGCGCTATCCAGTCACCAATGTCACCTGGTTTGATGCCATGGCTTTTGCTCAGGCACGTGGACGGCGGTTGCCGACCAGTGAAGAAATGGAAGCGGCATCTCTGGGGGTAAAAACCAACGATACCCTGGGCCAAAGCGGTCCGTTGCACGTTGATCATCGCTGTTCCGCCTCGAATCCCTTTGGAATCATCGGCCTTTCTTGTAATGTTTCAGAGTGGACTAGCACGAGTTATTCTGATCAAGCTTCATCCGATCAAAAATTGATTATTGGTGGAAACTGGCAAAACGAAACAACGTTGATGTATGCCCCTCCGACTCGACAGGAAGGCTATATCGGGTTTCGCTGTGCTGCTGACCCTCCACCACCTGGGCAGAAAGGTTCTGAACAGCGATGAGATCATTGTGGTTGGTTATGGGGTGCGTGGTGTGGCTGTGGTCGCTCCCGTGTCTGGCTCAAAATCCAATTCCCGCACCAGTTTCCAAAGAAATCAAAACCGTCACGAAAACAGTTGTCATTCGCAAGAATGTCATTTTTAAAAGCCTGGATGTCATTGCTGACCGCAAGGATTTTCTGGTTGAAATTGATGGCAAGCCGCGTGAATTGCAGGAAAAAAGTTTTCGCTGGCAAACATCTGATTTATTTAAGGTTGGCACTCAAGTCAATGTTCGCGCCGAACTCCCAGGTGAGCTACGCGACGTCAAAACCATCAAAATCGAACAAGATGACACGACCACGGTCTACTATGGCTGGGCCGATGCGCAACTCACGGTTCTCACTGACCGTCCAGGCGTTGAAATCGAACTGGAACAAGATGAATTGAGCAAGGCCATCAGTGGCGATAAAGGGTACCCAATCAGCAGTGATGAGAAGAAAAAGATCGAATATGGCTATCTGACGCCGGGCCTGATCAAAATCAAAGCGAAATTCCCGGCCCTGCCGGATTTGGTGAAAGTGGTTGAATTAAAATCGGATATACCGTCAACGGTTGATATTGGGTGGAATGACAGCGAAATTCGCATCCTTGGCGTAGAAAAGATCTATCCCCGACTTTCATTTCTGGTCAACGGCCAGCCGATGAAAGGCGAATATAACGAATCGCGCAAATCTATGGTCATTCGAGGTTTGCCGGCTGGACATCAAGTCGTGGTCGCTCGAATCAACCAGGAATTACCGCCCGTGCCCGTGGTCTGGGAACTCGACACCCGGCCTTCGGCAACCTCCGAAGTCCGCTGGCCAGATTATGGCACGCTGGTTATCACCTCAGACCGGGACAATGTCGAAGCAACCTTGATGACGTCAGGCCAGGCACTGCTCGCCTCGTATCAACTCAATATGGGAGATCGAGTTGTGCTCAATCAATTGCCCGTAGGCGGACGGTTGACCCTCGAAGCCCGATGGCGCAAACCTGATGGATCATTTTTGCCATTTACCGAACGCCCACTCCCAATCGAAATCAGTAACACCGTCAAAACCATCAATGTGGCCTGGCTCAACGTGAGCCTTGAAGTCAACACCGACCGCGAAGCCTTTGTGAAGGTTGTGAATAAAGCCGGTGAAGAACTTGGCAATGGCCAGACCGAAAATCGGATGGTGCGGTTTTCAAATCTCCAACCTGGGTTGGTGCGCGTGATTGCCACGGCGGATGACCGGACTCAAGAGCAATTGATCGAATTGGTTCCAGAAAAAACCAATTATGCTGATTTGGAATGGGAAGAATATTCTGACCTCACCCTGCGCTCAGACCGCGCCAATGTTGAAATGAAAGTTGATGGGAAATCTGAATTCATTTCCACGTTTTCTGGTGAAACACTCAAAATTAAGCATTACCCGCTCAAAGCCACCAAGCCGGTTGAAGTAACCGCCACCTGGAAGGGCGGCCAGTATCCAGTTGAACTCAAACAGGTCGGTGATTCAGAAAAAGTGGCTGATTTTCGCCTTCGCGATTCTATTCTGACCGTGAAATTTAACCGCAAAGGCATCCGGGTTCGGGTTCAGGATGAAGTGACTGGCGGAAAAGAGCAGTCATACACAGCGATCCGCGATGGGGAAAGTTATCGCTTTGAAGTCGCGGCTGGCAAAGTAACCCTCATCGGCGAATACACTCAGGGGCTGGGGGATGGGGCCTCTCCGACTCAATTCCAAATTGAGTTAAGGCTCCAGGATAAAAAAACCGTCAATGTCAAAATTGAAGGGGTCTTGCAACAGGTCGTGTTTGGAACCTGAGTCCGGGTTCCGGGTTCCGGGTTCCGGGTTCAGGATTCAGGATTCAGGATTCAGGATTTTCGAATTTCTGGTCTTTCATGTTTTGCAAGCCGTAAACGACCTGTCTCAATTCAACCACCGCTACGCGGCAAAAATCACGATACAATGAGGTGGTTTCTTTCATCCTTTATACTTTCGAAGAACCCTGAAGCCTGGTTTCACACCCCGAACCCTGAACCCTGAACCCTAAACCCTGGTCTTATACCCTGAACCCTGAACCCTGAACCCTGGTCTTATACCCGGAACCCAAATTGTTCTTATGTTTTACCTGACCAGACCAACCTCTGATCAAATCCACAAACTGATTGACGAACAGCGTGAACAGCCGTTTACCTATCTGGCCGTTGGTGCAACCCAAACCCTTGCACCAGCCGGGTTTACGGTTGACCATAATCGCATTCAAATTGGGGCCGGGTACGAAGCCTTCCAGCGGGCCAGGCTTGCGATTCAGCGGTGGGAAATGTTTCGGCTGGGCTGGGTTGAACTCTGCTGGCCACACACGCCAATTGAGGAAGCTCAGGTTGTGGCGGTTCTGGTCCACCACCTTGGATTCTGGTCAGTCAATCCTGCCCGGATTGTCTACACGGTAGATAACTCAACCGACGAATTTGAGCGATACGGATTTGCCTACGGTACACTTCCCGCCCATGGCGAATGCGGTGAAGAGCGATTTACGGTTGAGTGGAGCAAACACGACGGCAGTGTCTGGTATGATTTGTTTGCTTTTTCAAAACCGAACCATGTTCTGGCTCGAATTGGATATCCGTTCACCCGAAAATTTCAAAAACGATTTGCTCAGGATTCAAAAAGAGCCATGGCTGATTTTGTGCAACCGTAGATTGACCGGTGTTTCAGCGCCAGGCTCTTTTGCTATAGCATTTCAGATAAATATTTCCTGGGAGCGCCGGTATCTTGCCGGCATCAATCGGTTGCGGTTCAAGCAGTTGCCGGCAGGATGCCGGCGTTCCCAGGGGGGAATCTTTTTCTGAAAAACTATATTTGGAGAAACACGCCATGCCCCGAAGCCTTCTGTTCTTCCTGATCGTGCTGGGAATAAATCCCTGGTCAATTCTGGCCATCGCCCCAACTCCATCCCAAAAGCCCAAACCAGCCGCCAGGGCCAAACCCAATCCAACCCTTCAGCACATCGTCCGGGAAATTTCGGCCAAAAATATTGAAGCCACAATTCGGAAACTGGTGAGTTTTCACACCCGGCACACGCTTTCCGACACGGAAAGCAACGAACGGGGGATCGGTGCGGCCCGCCGCTGGATCAAAGCGGAGTTTGAGCGCTATCGCCAGGCTTCGGGTGGGCGATTGCAGGTCGCCTTTGATGAATTTGTCCAGCCTGCCGGGGTTCGGCTTCCAACTGATGCCAAAATTGTGAATGTCGTCGCGACTTTACCTGGCACCCAGCCGCAATCTAAAGACCGAATTTATGTGGTGAGCGGGCACTATGACTCACGCGCTTCAAACCCAATGGATGCCACCAGCGCCGCCCCAGGCGCCAATGACGATGCTTCAGGTACCGCTGCGGTTATGGAAATGGCTCGTGTGCTGTCACAGTATCAATTTGATGCCACACTGGTATTTATGACTGTGGCCGCCGAAGAACAGGGATTGTACGGCGCGACGCATTGGGCCGAAGTCGCCAAACAGGAAAAGAAAAATATCGCCGGGATGTTCACCAACGACATCATCGGCAGTTCCAAAAGTGCGACTGGCCGCATTGACCGCCAAACAGTGCGGTTGTTTGCTGAGGGAATTTCTCTGCCGTCGCTCCAGGAAGCATCGCCAGAAATGCGGACGCTGGTTCAAACTGGCGGTGAAAACGACACCCCAACCCGGCAACTGGCCCGCTTTATTAAAGAAATCGGAGAGCGCTATGTTACGGGAATGACGGTCAAAGTGATTTACCGCCGAGATCGGTATTTGCGTGGCGGCGACCATCTTCCGTTTTTGGATCGTGGATTTCCAGCGGTTCGCTTCACCGAACTCAGCGAAAATTATGATCACCAGCACCAGGACATTCGAGTTGAAAAGGGCGTCCAATTTGGTGATTTACCGGAATTTGTTGATTTTGAATATGTTGCCCAGGTGGCACGCATTAACGCTGTGTCACTCGCCAGTCTGGCACTTGCACCAGCCGCTCCCGCCAATGTCGAACTTGAAACCGTGCAGCTTGAAAATGATTCGACGCTTCGCTGGGAAGCCAGCCCCGAACCAGATCTGGCCGGGTATCGAATTGTCTACCGGGAAACCACCGCCCCCTTCTGGCAACAGTCAATTGACACCGGGAATGTCACGCGCTTCACGGTCAAAGGGATTTCGAAAGATGATTATTTGTTTGGTGTCCAGGCGGTTGATAAAGATGGGAATGTCAGCGTTGCCAGTTACCCCAAACCCTATCGCGGCGGCGTGAAGTGAAGGAGGAA
>DAOQNB010000377.1:0-6210 GCA_035335845.1 Acidobacteriota bacterium
TCAATGACGATTTGGCTTTGGACTATTCGCCAGATCAAAGAAAAGAATTTCAGAGGGTTCAAGAGCTGCAATTTCAACATGTTCAACATCGCTGATCGCCGCCGCATCACCGGTTTTTAATTCAATTCCATTGACTTTCACACTTCCAAGTCCAACCTGAAGCCATCCGTGCCGGGTTGGGCAGAGACGGTGGCTGACGGTTTTTCCGGGTGCCGTCAGGCTGGCAACATAAAAATCTACATCTTGATAAATGGTCAGTGCCTGGTTGCGTCCATCACGGGCTGCCACCAGACAGAGCGTATCCTGGCGGTCTGCGGTGGCAAATTGACGCTGCTCATATCCGGGCGTCAATCCTTTGCGTTCGGGCAGCAACCAGATTTGAAACAAATGCACTTCTTCAGTATCAGAGTGATTAAATTCACTGTGGCTGATGCCGGTTCCGGCGGACATCCGCTGGACTTCACCCGCCTGAATGACACCTACGCCACCCGTGCTGTCTTTATGGGCCAGGGTGCCTTTGATCACATAGGTCAAAATTTCCATGTCGGCATGCGAGTGCATTCCAAAACCAGCACCGGGCCGGATCCAGTCTTCATTGATCACTCGCAGGTGCTGAAATCCCATCTGCTTCGGATCAAAATACATATTAAATGAGAACGAATGTCGGCTATCGAGCCAATAGGTTTGAGTTTGTCCGCGTTCAGTTCCTGGTCGGACGGTAATCATTTGAAACCTCCTTTAATCCTGGGGCCTGGGGCTGAAGAAACCAAGGCTTGGGGCTGAGGGCTCAGGGTATACAAATCATTTGAATTCAGTTAGGTGTCACCCTCAGCCCTCAGCCCGATGTCTTCAGCCCCAAGCCCGTTCTTTTGTCACTGTCTTCCACGTACCCATTGCTGGGCAGTGAGTGCCACCCGGCGGCCAAGCAGTTCCGCTGTTTTTAAATCGCCGTCAGGCGGGACGGCTGTTCCGTGGGTGGATTGCGCCATGGCACCGAGAAAACTCCCGACGCGATTGATACTTTCCGGGTCGCCGGGTGCCCCAGATGGCAACACGTCTATTCCCACCCAGATCATGGCGTGTTGAGCTGCAAATACCGCAAACTGGAGCAAGGTGTTGAGTTTATCGCCGCTCAAGCTCCCGGAATTCGAGAAACCGGCGGCGATTTTGTCTTTCCATTTCAGCTCCATCCACATCTTTGAACTGGCTTCCATAAAGGCTTTCATCTTGCTGGAAACACTGCCCATATAAGTTGGGCTACCAAAGATGATGGCGTCAAAATCATTTAACTTTTCCAAGCTGGTGATGGCATCATCTGAAGTAAAAACTTCAACCGTGGTACCTTCGACAGATGCCGCGCCTCGGGCGACAGCCTCGGCTTGAGCCGCCGTATGTCCATATCCACTGTGATACACAATTGCAACACGTCCCATATACACTCCTTTGTGATGAAATCCGGATTCCTAACAACGTTGACAATACCCAGTTTCCACGCTAGGAGTCCAATACATTGTTCTCATCACTTAATCGCTCAAAGAGATTAGTCTCGGGTTCCGGGTTCCGGGTTCCGGGTTCCGGGTTCCGGGTTCCGGGTTCCGGGTTTTCGATAGACATTCAAGGAACCTCTTTGGTCCTTTTCGTCTCTTTGGTCCTTTTTGTCCTTTTTGTCCTTTTCCTTTGCCTGTAAACCAACCCTATGGAACTCCGACACCTTCGCTATTGCATCGCTGTGGCCGATGAACTCAATTTCAACCGGGCGGCTGAAAAGCTACACGTTTCACAATCGGCACTCAGTAAACAGATTCGCGAACTCGAAGAAGAAGTCGGAATTGAGATTTTCGAACGCACCAAACGCAAAGTCGAAGTCACCGAAGCTGGTCGGCTCTTTCTGGCCGAAGCCCGCCGAACGCTGGCCCAGGCGGATCAGACACTCCAGATTGCCACCCGCGCCGGGCGTGGTGAAATTGGGAAACTGGTGATTGGCCTCGAAGGCTCGTCCACCTATGACCTGATTCCATTGATTTTGCATACCTATCGGTCCCGCTTTCCACAGGTTGAACTGGTGGTGACTGAAATGCCGACGCTGCAGCAGGTGTATGCCCTCGAACACAAACACATTGATGTTGGATTTTTGATTCAACCGGGCGACCTGGCTGACAATATCGAATGTGAACGGCTCCTGCAGGAACCGTTGATTGTAGCCCTGCATCAGTCGCATCCATTGAAAAACCAGCCGTATGTCTCACTTCAAGCGCTGGCAAAAGATGCCTTTGTGTTTGTCCCTCAAAGCCTGGGCTGCGGGTTTTTCTCGCTGGTCAGTCAGATTTTTCGATCAGCCGGCTACACACCGGGAATCATCCAGGAAGCCAGTCAACTTCAAACCTTGTTGAGTTTTGTCGCCGCCGGAATGGGCATCACCCTGATTCCGGCGTCGGCCCGGGTGTTTCAAATGCCTGGGATTGTGTATGTTGACCTGGAGCCGCCAGCGCCGACCGTGGATGTAATGGTGGCCTGGCGGGGTGATGATTCATCACCCGTGGTCCGCACGTTTCTCAAAATCGTGCGCAACAACGCTCAAACGCAATGACGGAACACATAACTTGCTGAAACAAATTGAGAAATGGCAGAATGGCCCAAATGACACAATGATCCGATGATTGAATAATCACTCTTCATTCCTCATTCTTCATTCTTCATTCTTCATTCTCAATTTTTCATTTCTCACTCATACATCCAGGCCCATGCAATCTCCCAATCTTCCGCCTCCTTCCGTTCCAGAGATCGAACAATGGTTGAAAACCACTGAACTGTTTCAAGGTTTTCCGGCTGACCTGATCCAGGATATGTCTGCGGAACTGCAACGCATTCGATTGGCAAAAGATGCCGTTCTGTTCCGTCAAGGTGATATCGCCGATGCGATTTATCTGGTTCTGACCGGAACGCTTCGCGTCACGGTGAAGCAGGCCGAAGGGCAAGAGCAAATTGTAGGCATGGTTTCAACCGGGCAACCAGTTGGAGAAATCCAGGTATTAACCGGTGGCAAGCGAACGGCGAGTGTCTATGCTGATACAGACGTTGTGGTCTTGAAAATTCCTCGCGCCACATTTGAACTCGCCATCAGCCGCGTTCCCCATTTGATCAGCCGGGTCACTCAGATTATTCAAATTCGGCTCCAGCGGGAGTTACTGCTTACGGTGCTGCCTCCGCTGGTTGGTCCACTGGATGATGAAGCCCTCCGCATGGCCGAGGAATACGCAGAGTGGGTGTACCTGCAACAAGGCGGATGCCTTTTCTCCCAGGGAGATGTCGGAGGCGCCGTGTATCTGGTCATGAGTGGCCACTTGTATGCCATTTTGAGTGATCACAGCGGAAATCAGCGTGTCCTCAACGATATTGGCCGTGGAGAAATTATTGGGGAAATCGCCTTTTTTACGCACGAAGCCCGAACCGCGAGTGTCTTTGCCTCACGTGACAGTATTCTGATCCGGTTTAATCACGCCAGCTTCACCCGGTTAAGCGAACGGTACCCAAACATCACCCAGTTTATTATTCAAATGCTGATCAAGCGGTTGCGAACTCGCGAACTGCATCAGGGGAACAAAGGCAGCATCCGCTACGGAGGATTCGGCCAGCAGTCAACGACACGTGTCCGCTGGTCATCAGTCACCCGCAAAATTTCAAATATTGCGATTATCCCCCTCAGTGATCGTGTCCCGGTTGAACTCTTTGCGCAAAAACTGGAAACCGCCCTGCGCACCTTTGGCAAAGTTGCGGTGTTGACCGCCGAACGCGTTGATGCACAGTTGGGAAATCCGGGGATTTCTCAATCCAGTGTTGAAGATCCACTGAGCATTCGCCTCACCGCCTGGCTTGACCGGCAGGAACTGCTCTATCAATTTGTTGTGTATGTCGCTGAACCGGTGGCCTCAGCCTGGACACAACGCTGTGTCCGGCAGGCAGATCGGATTTTGCTGGCTGGGATGGCCCACGAATCACCTGCCTTGAGAGAGACCGAAGACCGCTTTCTCGCCGGGATGAATTCAATCACGTCGCCACCTCAATCGCTGGTGTTGATCCATCCCAATCGGGACAGGCTCCCCAGCGGCACCCGGCAGTGGATTGACCTCCGCCCGGTGGAAAACCATTTTCACATCGTCATGGACCGGCAGGAAGACTTTGAACGACTCGCCCGTGTGATGACCGGCCATGCTGTGGGTCTGGTTTTAGGTGGCGGCGGCGCTCGTGGGTTGGCGCATCTGGGCGTGTATCGAGCCTTGCAGGAAATTGGCATTCCAATTGACATCATCGGAGGCACCAGCATGGGCGCCATTGCCGGGGCCCAAATTGCACTTCAGTGGAACTGGGAACAGATCAGAAGCCGGAACAAAGTCGCCTGGGTTGATATGCAGCCCGCGGCAGATTACACCATTCCAATGTTTGCGTTTTTGAAAAGCCATCGTGCCGATAAAGCCATGGAACATTCCTTTGAAACCCATCAAATTGAAGACACCTGGATCAACTTCTTTTGTGTTTCCAGCAACCTGACGACGGCTGAAATTATGATTCACCGCGAGGGGCCGCTGGCTCATGCCTTGCGGGCCAGCAGTTCGCTCCCTGGGGTCTTTGTCCCGGTGATTGATGGGAAAAACATTTTGGTTGACGGTGCGGTCTTTAATAACTTGCCTGGGAATCTTGTCCGCGATTTTGGAAGCGGGTTTAACATTGTGATCAATGTGAGTCCAGAGGAAGATCTGATCCCCAAACACGAACGGTTTCCTTCAGCCTGGAGGGCGTTAAAAGATCGCTTTCTGCACGGTGAAAAGAATCCTGGTGTCCCAACCATTTTTGATACCATTATCCGGTCGTTGCTGCTCAGTAGCACCAACGTCGCCAATTCCGTACAGCGGGATGCCGATTTGTACCTGGCCCCTCCAGTCAATGAATTTGGGATGCTTGAATTTACTGCCTTTGAACAAATCATGGAGGCCGGCTATCGCTACAGCGTTGATACCCTCAAGTATTTTAAATTGCCCTGGACCTGAAACTGGCAAGACATCGCGTTATATCTCGAACGAGGTTACTGTCTACCAGTCACCTGACTCATAGCCAACCCAAAGCCAGAGAACGAATATTTGGGTAAAAGGCATCCTACTGTCTTCACCAGATGTACAGTATTAGAAAACTGTCAACAGTACATAGATTTTTCATTTTTCTTCTATGCTTAAATATAAGCAAAATAAGCATTTATATCAAAATCAGAATATAAAGTGGTTTTACAGGAAAAATACTGTTGACATTAAAAATATTCTAACGTATCTTGTGTCAACCTTAGATGAGAGAAAACCAGGCAAAAACCCAACCTGATGACTGATGACCACCGACGAGTATTTTATGACATTGCAGACGGCTGAATTAACTGAACACCACTTTCTTGGCACTTCTGAACTGGCTGATGCGGCGGCCCAACTGGTTCTGCAGGTGGTACCAGCTCAAAATCGGGGCAATGTCAGTGATTTACCTGATGAACGAACCGTCCGATATTATCTGGCGCAGTCGCTGCTGTCAGAGCCGCTCGGGCGCAAAGGATCAGCTTCGATTTTTGGGTATCACCATTTGCTTGAGTTGCTGGTCATCAAACGGTTGCAGTCCCAAAATATGCGAATCAAACAGATTCGTGAGCAACTGACCGGGAAATCAACCGCCGAACTGGAAGCACTCCTTGAAATTCCAGGATCAACGGCCCCACTCACCGAATTTGAACCGCCTGACACCTCAGCCACCGCATTTCTGGAATCATTACTGGCTGAAAAATCAGTTGACCCAGGCGCAACGCAACGGCAAACCGGTACCTTACTGGCCTCTGCCAGCCAGCCAGCGCAATCAGCCTGGACCCGGATTGAGCTTGAACCAGGACTGGAATTACATATTCAAACCGGCTGGCAATTTCCAGCCGAAGCCACCGCCCGACACCGACTGGCCCGACGCATTCAGGATGCTCTGTTGGAAGCTGGCCGCCGAAAGTAATACCAGTTAGGGTTCAGGGTATCGGGGAAATACAATTTTTTCAACAATTTAGCCTTCCTGTGACACGAGGGTTTCATTGCAAAACGGTATAAGGCCAGGAAAAATAACCAGCGGCAAAAAGGACGAAACTTCTCTTCGAAAACCCGGAACCCGGAACCCGGAACCCGGAACCCGGAACCCGGAACC
>DAOQNB010000378.1:0-6196 GCA_035335845.1 Acidobacteriota bacterium
GAATGACTGGAACTGCCCTCGATACAACCGATGGGTTCAATGGACTCGTGGGCATTTCAAAAAATTCCAGGGAATGGTCCAAATTGTTAGGTCAAGTCGCAGGCCAGGCACTGCCCTTTCTGAAACGAGGTGGAACCATTGTCAATAATAATGGAGGCAGTGCCCAGCCAGCACCTACCACACCGGCCAATGTCACCAGCTTCTTGGGAGGGCCAGTTATTGTCCAGATTGTCACGATTGACGGAATTGAATTGCCACCTCCAGTCAATGCGCCATCGGCACCAATCAGTCCTCAGCCAATGCCTCCGCCAGCGACACCGCCAACCACATTACAACCAGGGGGACTGGGGACGATGGCCACCAACCAATCGGTTCCAGTTCCAGGGGTAAACCAATAATGCCATTTTGGAGTGATCCGGTTGGAGAACAGTCAAATAATTCAATTAAATGGAGTTATGGAACAACTAACCAGGTGCTACTGACGACTGTCCACTGGCTAAAAACTGGTATAAACATATGACAAACAGTAAACTGATTTCCTGCTTATTGATCTTCTACCTTCTATTGAGCCATCTATTGATCGGAATGACCGGCGGGCGGAGCCCTGTTTTAGCGCAGACACCTGACAACCGGGTGGATCCATTTACTCCGGTTCAATCACCAAAAACCAAATCTCTTTCCACTCGTCGGCCTGCAGCCAGTCACACCTCACAGGTAACTCCACGCGGACTTCAATCTGTACCGGCAGTCACAACTCTTCCCACAACCGGAAAACGATTTGCCCTGATTATTGGTGTGGACTCATACACTGATGCCCAAATTAATCCACTTCAAGGGGCCGGTAAAGATGCCCAGCTCCTGGCTGACACACTGGTTGATGTCTCTGGGTTTGATCGCCAACAGGTCTTTGTGTTGACCTCCCAGGGAAATGCAACCCAACAACCATACCGGGCCAACGTGTTGCAGCGACTGGCTTTCATTGGCCGAAGTATTCCCAAGGATGGCTTGCTCCTGGTGGCTTTTTCAGGTCATGGCGTTGAGCGGCAAGGCAAAGCTTTTTTGCTTCCATCTGATGCCAGAATTGACACTGACCCACGGTTGTTGAGTGAAACCTGTCTCGATGTCGAAGCACTCAAAACGATGATTCGCGGGTTTGGCATCCAGCAGGTTTTGTTTTTGATTGATACCTGTCGGAATGAAGTTGTAACGGGCCGGTCTGGAACGTCTGATACGCTGAGTTCAAAGTTTACTCAGGCATTTCGGTTTGAAGTTCGAAATCGTGAAGTCCGTGCCTTTGCCACACTGTATGCTGCCTCGGAAGGCGAACGTGCGTTTGAATATTCCGACAAAAAGCATGGCTATTTTACCTGGGCACTGGTCGAGGGGCTTCGAGGTGCAGCTCAAAATTCAACCGGGCAAATCACGCTGTCCAGTCTGGTCAATTACCTCCAAACCCAGGTCCCCCAACGGGTTCAGTATGAATTGGGAAAAGAGCAACATCCCTTTGCTGAAATCAGCGGATATCGTGCTGACCAACTGGTACTTTCCACTCCTGGGGAAGCGGCGAGTGCGTTGAGCGTTTCAACAACGAGGTTACCTTCCCATACACGTATTACCTATTCTGACCCACATCCCTCCAGCCAGCCGGGACCACGGTTGCAAGTATCTTCCCACCCGCATGAACTGGTTGAAAAACTACCGAATGGTTTGTCATTGGAACTGGCCGAACTTCCGGCTGGATCCTTTCAGATGGGCGCCACGCCAACCGAAGCCAGTCTGCTTCTGGCCGAGTTTCAAACGGCTGGCATTTCTCCAGCCCTGGCCAAACAACTGACGAACTGGCAAACCAGCGGTCAGCCTGTCAAGGTGGCGCCACTGGCGATTTCTCGCTTTGAAATTACCCAGGCAGTCTGGCAGGTGGTGGCACACCTGCCCAAAATTTACCTTGAACTCCCATCCAATCCAGCCACGATGCAAGGCGACCGCCTTCCGGTTGAAAATATTTCCTGGGAAGAAGCCAATGAATTCTGCGCCCGGCTTTCCCACCTGACAGGCAAAAAGTACCGGCTTCCCACTGAAGCCGAATGGGAATATGCCTGTCGGGCAGGCTCAACGACGGCCTTTGCCTTTGGACAAACGCTTTCTTCTACCCAGGCAAATTTTGACGCCCGAGCCGGAAGTCACACGTCAGGCTCACCCGCAGGTCGAACGCTTCCAGTAGGGAGTGTCGGGCAGCCCAATCAATTTGGGTTGTTTGATATGCACGGCAATGTGTGGGAGTGGTGTCTGGATAGCTGGGCGGAGACATCAGCACTCTCTGATACCAGTCGAGTTCAGCCAGTTAATTTACAACGTTCAACCACCAGAACCATTCGTGGTGGAAGCTGGTTTAACCCGGCTGTCTCTTGCCGGTCAACTTCCCGACTGGGACTGAAATCAACTGACCGCAGTTCGACCGTTGGGTTCCGAGTGGTTCTTGAAAAATAATATCAGTTTGTAGTCAGTAGTCAGTAGTTCACTAAGTTTATTTGGTTCAATCACTTGACTGTTTTCTCGTACAGAGGACTTCATTACAGATTGAGAAGTAACTTGCCGAGAATTTCCAGACATTTTAACCACGGAAAACACGGAAAACACGGAAAACAATCAAGCACTGACCAAATCCAATATCTCAGGAAACTTATGACAAGGTACTTATAAGATTTTGGTTACTGGATCCTGGGGATTTTGGTTCCCCAGTACCAGGGACCAGTCGCCACCACAAAAATCTTGATTTGACTTCATATTTCTTTCCGAAGGAGCGTCTTCTTATGCCAGTCCTGGCCCCGTCGTTTGACTTTGAATTGCTTTTCAAACCTATCTCAGCCGAATCGCCCTGTGGCGAAGATCTTCGGTTTTCATTTGAGTATGACACGTTGATGGAAGCCCGGCGCTCTGATGATCAATTTGCTGATACCATCGGCGGGAATCTAAAAATGGCTGACTGGGATGAAGTCTATGAACGTGGAACCCGTCTGCTGACCACTCAAACCAAAGACTTGCAAATTGCAGTCTGGATGGTTGAAGCCATGATTAACCTGCACGGTCTGGTGGGGTTGCGGGATGGGTTGAAGCTGGTCGAAGGCATCATGAGTCAGTTCTGGGGTCATTTGCATCCGCAACCTGATGACGACAATGACTTTGAAGGCCGAGCCAATGCACTCTCCTGGATGGACCGCGAAGTATCCTCGCTGATGACCCAAATTCCATTTTCTCAGGGTGTATCGAATCACATTTACAGCTTTGCCCAGTGGAAAGAAGCTGAGAAATATAAATTGCCGGATACTTCGTTTGGACTTTCAGGCGAAGAGCAAATGAAATATGAGGAGCTGAAAGCTGAAGCTGAAGCCGAAGGAAAAATCACCAGTGAGCAGTGGAAACTTGGTGAAACCACCACCTCGCGTGAATTTTACCAGACTTTATGTTCCATCCTGGGCGAATGTACAGGCGCCTTTGTTGAACTCGATCAGACCATTGATAATCGCTTTGGTCGCTCGGCGCCAGGACTCAACCACCTGAAAAAAACACTGACTGAAATGCAGGATCTGGTCATTCGGATTCTCAAAGATAAAGGAGGTGTCCCCGGAATAACCACACCACCACTTCAATCGGAACCGTTTGGGCCCGCCACCACTCAATTCTCACCTGAACAGCGAGGAACCGAACCGGCTGGCACCCAATATGGCCCAATTCGTTCGCGTCAGGAGGCACTCACCATGCTGGCTGATGTCGCCGCCTATTATCGCCAGGCCGAACCACATAGCCCAATTCCCTATTTGATCGAACGCGCTATCCGCTGGTCAAACCTGTCGCTCCAGGAGTGGTTGCGTGAAGCACTCAAGAGTGACGACGCCCTGAGCAATGTACAGGATCTGTTAGGCCTTGGAATGTAACACTTTTTTCGGAGTGCGGTGGCAGGACACGGCGTTGTCATTTCACCAGCGGAGCTTTTATGACTCACTATTGTGACCGCGTGATTGGCTGGCTCAATCATCTGAAGACCCAGACAGATAGTTCCAGTCACCTTCGAATTGCCGTGCTCGGCCCGCAACGACGGCATCTGTTTGAGGTCGCCGAGCAATTTCCCGGAGCCGTGCTGATCAATGGTGAACACGACCTGTGGCCGCTGGATCTGATGGCGCTTGGAAAACAACCGTATCCCATCGTTTTTCTACTCACCCCAAGCCGACGGGTCGCCGAACATTTTTTTGAACTTGCAACCAGTCAAACCAAACAGCCAGTGCATCGGGTAACGTTGTGGCTGGGTGAGCACTTCCGGCGAATTTCATTTCCGCAGAATGCCGACGAAAACTGGCAAATGCTGCTGGGAGCACCACTGATGGCTGATTCGGCGCCTCCAATCGTTGAAAGTCGCTCACTGTACGCGCCCCGGCTGCGAACTTCACCTCGGACAACCAGCCTGCGGTTTTTTTCAGACCTCCAGCTTGATCCAGTAAATGAGCGACAGGTTGCCAGTATCGAACGGCTGGTTGATCTGCTGGAACGCTATGATCAGACCATCGCGGTCGAAGCCCCCGAATGCCGCTCAGACGCCATTCATTTGATTTCCGAGCTTAAAAAGAAAGTCCACGCCGAAAAACCACATCCCCAATATTGTCATAAATGCCGGGCGAATCTGGGGAAATGAAATGGTTGAGGATAGCTGATTCGTTGGTTTTCTGAAGTGGCCTGATATCATTTGACATCACTTCCAACATTGACATCAACCTGCTGGATAATCCGTTTGGCAAGGACATCAATCCGCGCCATTTTTTTCTGTTTTCCAGTTTGATAAGCAATCACCAGAATTCCATCATCTGAAATTGATTGCCAGTATGTCCAGTGGATACCAGGAATAACTTCAACAAATCCGCTGCCATCCGGGTTAGAGATACCGAGCGTTTCTTCATCTTTCCCGGTCAGGATTTCATCACCATCAGTATCATATTTGGTCACGCGGTAGAGAAAACACTTTGGCCCGACCTTCTTTTCCGCAGATTCAGGGGTTGCAATCAGTCCTTCAGGTTTGGTGTTTTTTCCTGGAGCTTTTTCAGGTGGTGGCATACTCAACGGTTCATCCTTTGGTAAGTTTTGCTTTTGCTTCTCAGTTGGTATTGCCTTCGCAAGTTGAGGCCAGCCCTCCATTGAGTGAATAAAGTAATTATTGACGGGCAATAGCATTTGACTGCTCAAATTGTCCGGGTTCACAAAAACATAGTTGTGAATGTTTGGCCCACCCTTGCCGCTACTCAGGTTAAATTCATACCCTGAATCAGCAGATACAATTCGAGCATAAATCAGCGGTGTTCCTTCAAGTGGCGAGAAATTATCCATCACCCGTTTATTGTCAGGGTTGGCTCGCACATTTGGACTTGGATTGGCCACTGGAAGTGGGACATCATCAGGTACAGACCTGGTACAACCAGCAAGAAAAACAACCAGCATCAATCCTAAAATTTTCGACTTCATCAGCGCCTCACTTTCTCAATCTATGGCCAGCCAAAACCCCAGGAATTTTAATAGGTACACCCAATCACATTGAGTTCCCACCGGTCAGGATCATCGCTGAATTGAAAATAATGAGTCAACTCAGCCAGATCCAAAATTGCAGTTGGCTCACCAGTATCAATGGTTTTGAGTACCTGGCGTATAGCATCAGCATGCCAGCTAGCTCCATCAAAGATTTCTATTGGGTCAAGGACCAAATATATTCCTTTCAAGCTGATGATCTCTTGTTTGAACCTGTCCAGAACCTGTATGTCCAGGCGATCTTTGATGAGTGTTTCCAGGGTCTGTCTTCGTCGGGAAAATTGTTTGAGTGCCTCTTCTTTTTTAGTCCAAAGTTTGAGGTCATCCCAGATCACACGGTTTTCTCGAACCTTCCACCAATGAAGATCCTCCACTGAAAAGAAGAAAAACCATGCCAGCGGGATTTGCCACCGGGAGTCGTAATACTTCCGGTCTCGGTTCCACCAGATAGACTCGTCAATCACATCAGTACAAAATAAATAGGCGCGATTAGCCATTGATCTGTTTCCTCCTCGAAGAGAGAAGATATTCAACTGCCTGATTGTAAAAAGAATCAGCCATGTCTTTACTGATAAATGCTGATATTGGAATCACATGAGCCTGAATAGAGTTGATAAAAATAAAAAGG
>DAOQNB010000379.1:0-80 GCA_035335845.1 Acidobacteriota bacterium
AAGAAGGCGGGCTGAAGAAGGCGGGCTGAAGAAGGCGGGCTGAAGAAAACGGACTTAAATCTTCAGCCCCAAGCCCTGAG
>DAOQNB010000379.1:180-6188 GCA_035335845.1 Acidobacteriota bacterium
CCCGGGTATTTTCAGCCCCGAGCTTGCGAGTCTTCAGCCCCAAGCCCTGAGCCCGGGTATTTTCAGCCCCGAGCTTGCGAGTCTTCAGCCCCAAGCCCTGAGCCCGAGTATTTTCAGCCCTGGTTTTTTTCACTGTTCCTGCCACAACACCGACCGGCCAATATGGCCTCGCAAAAAGGGATTGCTACGGCGTTCTTCGGCAATGGTCGTCGGCAAGCCATGACCGGGGTAGACTTTGACCTTGTCTCCGAGCGGGAGAATCCGCTGATGGATGGTATCAAGCAGCGTCTGGGTATCTCCGCCCGGCAGGTCGGTCCGACCAATCGAGCCTTGAAACAGACAATCGCCCACCCAGGCATCCGTGGTGGTATAGAGCATAACGTGGCCGGGTGAATGGCCTGGTACATGACGAACGTTGAGTTCTTCATCACCAAATTTGAGGACATCGCCATCCTTTAAATAGATATCAATCGGCGGCGGTGTTGGAATCTGAAATCCAAAGAGCAGTCCCCATTCCGGCATATTCTGGTAAATCGCTTCGTCATCTGGATGGAGATAAAACGGAGCGCCAGTTTCTGCTTTCAGGCGACCGACGCTCCAGACATGGTCGAGGTGGGCGTGCGTGCCCACCAGATGGGTTACGTTGAGTTGATGGGTGCGAATCATCTGCAGAATCGGTTCAGGATGTTGTCCCGGATCAATGAGCAATGTTTCGCGGGTGCGTTCGCACATCAGAAAAAAGGTGTGCGCCTGAAATGCACCGGTGGTGACGTGAAAAACTTTCATAATTTTCGGAATTTTCGGAGTGCGGCGGCTTGACGCCGCTTTTGTTTTCTAAAGTCTCAAAATAGCAACATTTGACTCCAGCCCGTTGACCACCACGATGATCTGGTTATCACCTGATTGAAGCTTCAGTTTGGCTGGTTTGCCTTTGACCTTGAGTTGCTGGTCGGTGATGGTTTTGAGGAATTTGGTCGCCAGTACATTGCCATTAACCCGCACGGTTGGGCTTGGCGTCAACCCGACGCCGCTGATGGTCATAAACTTGCCGTCATACATCACCGAATTGATCACCGGTCCGGCTGAGGTGACGGTGACGGTGAAGGTCACGGCGCTATTGAGGGCCGGAGTTCCCGCATCAGTGGCCGTCAAAACGATGCTGTAGGTTTGTTTCGGTGTGTTGATTGGCGGCATGATCTGGATCGTCCCTGTGCCGTTAAAGTTGTCAAACACCTGTACAAACGCCGGGCCAGTCAGGCTAAACCGAATGGTATCACCATTTGGGTCAGTTGCTGAAATCGCGACACTCAGCGATCTTCCTTCAACCACCGATTGGTTGGCTACCGGAGTGATGACCGGTGGCTGATTGACTGGCGGTGGCCCGCTCAATTGGGTCAGTGCATACACCACGCCGGCATCAGTTTTTGGCGCCGCGATTTGTCCATCCGAAAACGGACATCCCAGCACCAGGTCACCTTTGCGGTCACCTGAAATGTCCCCGATGACAACCGGGGTACCGGTTCGATTGCTCGGTGCGGTTTCAATCGGAGACCCAATCTGATCCTGTGAGCGGGCGCCATACACGATCACATTTGAAGTTGACGGTGTCGCCAGATCACGTGGCCCAGCCAGTCCGGCGTTCCCAAGCACCACATACACGTTTCCAGCATCAATCCGGCTGTTGTTTGGCCCGTCTCCGCCATTGGCAACCATCAAAATGTCGCCAATGGTATCGCCGTTGATATCGCCAACGGCGGTTCCAAATGGAAACCCAAGGCGGTCACCAATCGCCGCGCCAAAAAATGTCGCTTCTGGTCCCTGGCCCTGGATTAACAGATCCCGAATCTGACCCGGAGCAAAGCGTCCACCGAGTAACATATAGACTTCGCCAGCCCCACTTCGCTGATTACTGAGGCTAAAGGCACCGGGGGCGCTGGCGATGACATCGGCCAGACTGTCGCCGGTCACATCGCCCACCGAAATGCTACTGCCCATCAGGTCGTTGGTATCAATTCCAAAGCCGATAAACGGGTTTTGTAGTTCACTATTAAAGAGCACGACGACCGCGCCGCTGTTGAGTCGGGCACCATTCGCCCCGTCAAAACGCGGTGCTCCGGCAATGATATCCCCACGCCGGTCACCGTTGACATCACCAAACCCGACTGAAAAGCCAAACTGGGTATCAGCGGTTTGGAATCCAAAAGCGTCGTCCTGATTCTGGGCAAACTGGGTTAAGTCATAGCTGGCGGGGAAGCTGGCACTTGGACGACCATAGATGATGAAAATCGCGCCACCCTGGGGGGCGCCATTCACGGTTGAAAAGGGTGATCCAATGATCAGGTCGGTACGTCCGTCGCTGTCAAAATCACCTGCTGTGAGTGCATTCCCGACCCGGTCGCCAGCCGAGATCCCAATGAACTGAACATTTGGCGGTGTTTGAGCATTCGCCAGATCGCGTGTTTGCGGATTAATGGGGCCAAACAAGACCAGGACTTTTCCACAATCAGATCTCGTGCCACCAAAGTCCGCATTCGCGGCCTGCATAATCAAATCCGGGCGATTATCAGCATTAATATCCGCAATCAACAGATTGCTTCCAAGACCATCGCCGGTTTGCTGGCCATAAATTGTGACCGGCGCCTGGCGCTGATTTAAATCAACCTGGTCGTTGGCGGCAAATGGTGCCAAAAAGACCCGCACGACACCAGAACCCAGCCGTCCGGTCGGGTCTCCGGCGGGACCGCGTTCACGTGGACTCCCAACCACCACATCGTTCAAGCCATCGCCATTGAGGTCTCCGACCGCAACACTATTGCCCGTCGCATCATTAGCCGAAGCGCCATAGATACCGAGTTCGGGGATTTTTACCCCCAGATCAATTGTGGTTGGATTTTGAGCAAAAAGTGATGGTGTGAAAAAAATACTGGTGCAAAGCACGGTCAGAGCCAGGAACAGCCGCTGACGCAATAGGTGTGTGAAATTCAGATGTTCAGACATAGGGTGGGATCCTCCTCGATTGGTTCAATTGACCCAAGACGCAAGGGGCGAAATCAAATCAGTTGAGTTGCATCAGTGCGGAGCGCACGTGAGAAAAGTGTGAGAAAAACTGAGGTGTGAGTGATTTTCTGCTTTTTATGCGTGTAGAAGCAATCAAAAATTAACTGAACCAGGAATTTTAAGGGCAAAGTTCACGAAAACACGATTCTTCTCTCTTGTATGCGCCAAACCCGTGTTTCTCAGCTCATCGGGTGCCTCCTGCTATAAAAATTTGTGCAAAAAAATAACCTTCCGCCACTTCACCCAGTTGTAAAAGGTAAAATCAGATTTATAATAATTTTCTGCAGTATACTGATAGCTATTACGCCGACATTGACTTTCCGATACAATGTTGATCACTAGAATGAAGAAGAATTACTTTCACCTGTAGTATGAATAATTTGAGGTGAATTTACTATGCCGCAAGCCTGCTATCGAGAACTGAGAGCCTACAAATATCAGTTGGTTGAGGACTACGAGATTCAAATTAACATTATTCCACCACGGGATCTGATATTTAAATTCGTTGTTTTGACCAGTCAGGGAAAGTTATGGATCAAAAAAGACTATGCCTGGGATGGGCCGAGTGGACCGACGATTGACACCAAAAACTTTATGCGCGGGTCGCTGGTTCACGATGCCTTGTACCAGCTTATGCGACTTGGAGAACTGGATTATAAAGTATACCGCCAGCGGGCGGATGAACTGCTGCGGGATATTTGCCGCGAAGACGGGATGTCGTCATTTCGGTCGTGGTACGTCTATCAAGGGGTGCGATTGTTTGGCGAAAGTAGTGCCCGGCCTGTTCCAGAACCTGAAGTCACGATCATTTGTGTTCCATAACAAGATTAACCCTCTCAGAAATGGATCAGGTGGAAATTTGAACCCGTCCAGTCAGGTTGTTCAAAAGGAGGATTGGGTATGAAATCACGGATTTGGGTAGGATTTTGGTTGATTTGGTTAGGTTTAGGGGAAATGCTCATCGTGGTTCACTCTTCAACACCTCTGCCGCAGTCAGTTGAACCTTCTGAGGAACTCAATCAGGAAGCTCAGGTGTTTGCTCAACGGGAATTTGAAACCTGCTGGACAAAAAATGGAGAAAGCTGGTTCACAAAAGAAAAAGAAGGCGGGAAGTACTGGCAAGTCAATAAAATAGTACTGAAAACAGGTTCTCAGCCAATATCCAAAATTGACCAGTTGAACGGGGTTTCCTGGAGAGGATTTATTGATTTTTCTTCACAGGCTCAGAGGATTTATTTTCCTGATCAGGGCTGGTCCGAGTGGATTCCTGGAAGCTTTGCTTCGTACCAGCTTGTAAGGAAGCAGGGGCGATGGAAAATAATCTCATCTGCTGGTTCAGCGTTTTCCAAATTCAAACACAACATCGGCCCAATAGAAAAAGATATCGTCAAACCAGGCTTGAATGAAATACTCCAGATTCTGAACGAACCACACCTGAGCGAAGAAGAATCCACAAAATTGCTTGCAGATCTGATGTTTGGCGGCAGCACAGCCCCTGATACACGTCCTCAAATTATCTCTCAATCAAAGCCAGGGTACACCGAAGCTGCCCGGCACAATAAAATTGCTGGAAAAGTGGTGTTATTGGTTGAATTTCGTGCTGATGGAACAATTGGTGAAGTCCAGGTTGTCCGATCACTTGGCTATGGCCTGGACGAATGTGCGGTTGAGGCCGCCCGGCATATTCGATTTCGGCCAGCACAAAAAGGCGGTATGCCTGTCACTTTTCGATCACGGGTGGAGTATTCGTTTCATTTGACCTGAACCCATATGTTGAAGGGGTGGGTGCCGTCTCGAAAGCGGCCCCACCCCCTGTTTCTCGGCTGTTTCTCTTTTTTGATTTTCTATGGAGAGTTCAAACCTCTTCTATCCAAGATCGCATTATCAGGTTAATACCCTCCCGATTCTTTGGGATTGGGGCCATACTGGTTTGACCCTGGGTTGCCAGCCTGAAACATAAAAAACAGAATGACAAACACGCCGACACAGGTAAGATTAACGAGTAGCCACCAGCCGCTCCGACCAGTGTCATGAAGCCGACGGACTGATACGGCGAGGCCTGGGATCAGGACCGCCAGTGAGTAAATACTACTGAGGATACCTGCTTCTGCAACCGTTGTGCCGACGACATTATCAACAACCCCAAGTACAATATAAATGACGGTGCTGATGATTGCGAACATCCAGTATTCCATCCGCCGTGCTCTTCCACCAAACACGGCATATTTTTTTAACACTGCAAGATACCAGTTCATGTCATTCTCCTTCACTTGTTGCCCCGATAGAATTCGATAGGCGGCTGCTGGGGTGTTGCCGACGCCTAAGGGCTGAATTGCGTAGCCACACGAGTATTCAGACAGGCTATGCCTGAAAAATGTCGGTTGACCTGAGAGTGAAGGTATTTCCAGTTTCGAATTGATTTTATTTTTTTTGAGGAGCTTTTTTGGAAGGGCCACCAGATGAATAGTGGCTGAGTGATCTTTGAGGTGAGTATATACGCTGCTTGGGGTTTATTGGCAAGTCATTTGTTTTTTCCAGGTTGCAAATGACCTCAACACCCGGCTGTGACGTCGGTGCTTCCACCGGATTTTGTGTTGGAGACAAATCAGAAGAATCAATGCGTCAGTACCACCCGCGTCAGTGGGTGGGCCGGCTGGCTTCCAACTCCATCCGCCGATGCGGGTGGTACTGACAAATCCTTTATTTCCAGCACCAACTTAGATGAATGCCGCTCCCTAAGGCAAATCTTCGTTTTTTTCTTCCACCCTTGGCGGCGATGCATTGTCAATCATTGTCAGCGCACTATCGAAGGTTTCACCTGACGTGTTCCCGACAAAAACTGGGCCCGATTCCATCACCATGGTTCGGTTTGAAAGATCAATCGCCGTGGTTGAGTGGTCTGATTCGATCATGGTGGGGGCATCGTTTTCTTTGGTGGATGGAATGTTTCC
>DAOQNB010000380.1:0-6184 GCA_035335845.1 Acidobacteriota bacterium
AACGTGGGATTGCCCGAGTGACCGGACTGAGTCGGTCAACCATCATTGCCTGGTTGAAAAAAAGCCGTGAGCCAGCCGTGGCAACGGTTGACAGCTTCGGCAAAATTGTTGCCGTGAACCCTGGTTCGATCCACGATTCGGGTTCGCAATGCCGGCCTGTCATCGGATATCCTGGTGGCGGTTTCCCAGGTAACGTCAGGGATTGAGAAAGCGCTCCGCTTACCGGGATTTGCCAATAACGTAGATGTCAAAGACCGCTTCGCCTATATCGCCTGCGGACTGGCGGGGCTCCAGGTCGTGGATATTTCCACGCCTCCAAATCCAATCCTGGCGGGCGGCGCTCAGTTTGGACGGGTGGTGGATGTCGTAGTCAAGGGGAATTTCGCCTTCGTGGCGGCGGGTGAGAACGGCTTGAAAGTGTTTGACATCAGTTTTGCCCCGTACACCTCCGAAGTCGGCAGCTTCCCGTTGAACAATCCAACCACCCAGTTTGCCAACGGTGTGGATGTGGACGAAGCCCGCCAACTGGCCTATCTCTCAGTGGCAAATGGTGGAGTGTACATCCTCGATGTGACAACACCAGCCACGCCGCAGTTGCGAAGCATAGCCGATGTTGGGTCGCTGAACCTCGATGTTGCAGCATTGGGAACGACGGCTCAGGTCATTGGGTACAGTGCCTCCACGACAGCAGGGCCAATCGCTTCCCTTGATACCCAAACGCCGGACGCTCCGACCTTCGGTGGTGTCACTGACTTTTTCCAGGGCCGGTCCAGTGACGCCGAAGTCCGCAACGACTTGATGTTCACCGCCATCAATGGCGGGCCAACTACTGGCTTTGTTCCGGTGCTTCGGCAACTCCCCAGCCAGGTCAAACCAGTTTATTTAGGTGCGTATACGACTTTCAACCTGGCTGGATTGAATCCCTTCCCCTATGCCACCGGTATTGCCGTGGATAATTCCCGAATTTACCTCACGGCAGCGGCCTGAACCATCGGTCAGAATGAAGTTCATTCTGACCGTGAAACAGACGGGTTTCAAACCTTCATCGAATGGATTAGACTGCGGCGTTCCAAAAGATCAGTTTTTCAATCTTGTCCCATCTCTCTGAATTTTCCATCAAATCCCATTGTGCCGGGTATCTTGTCAGTACCACCTGCGTGAGCGGGCGGGGTTGGAAGCAGACAGGCCCACCCACTCACGCAGGTGGTACTGACTCGTTGGTTTCGGCTGATTTGTTTCCAACACAAAATCCGGTGGAAACAGTCATAATTTGTATTGATTTGAGGTGTTGTGTGTTTCGCAGTTCTCGCTTGAAAGTCCTTATCAGTGCTTGCTTTCTGGTTGGTGTTGGTCTGGTTGTCGCCTTGGCAATCTATCAGGCCAGGGCGATGCGTGAACTCAAGCCCGACCTGGCTACCGTTGAATATGCCGGGTCAGAAAGCTGCCGTCAGTGTCATCAGTCGGAATTTGATCATTGGAGCGAATCACACCATCACAAAATGACTCAGGTGGCATCGCCGCAATCCGTGGTTGGAAATTTCAACAATGCCACCTATACCTTCAATGGCGTCACATCGCGGATGTTTCGGCAGGGGGATGAGTTTTTTATGGAGACGCTTGATCCAGGTGGTCAGATGGCAACGGCAAAGATTGTTCGAACCATCGGGTCACGTCGTTTCCAGCAGTATGTAACCCAGGTTGGCCCGACCTTCTGGCGGTTGCCGATTGCCTGGAACATTGAAAAGGGGTACTGGTTCAACTTACAGGGATTATTTCTGCATGCTGATAATCCGAATTTTAGCCAGCACACAGCGATTTGGAACCAGAACTGTATTTTTTGCCACAACGTCAAAGGAAATCCGGGAATGGACTTTGACACGCGGCAGTTTGTCAACACCAATGTCAAAGAGCTGGGCATTGGCTGTGAAGCGTGCCACGGACCTGGAAAACTGCACATTGAGAAAAACCAGATCCCCGGCTGGGCCTGGTTTCGCAAAAAGGTGCGCGCTGACGATCCAACCATTGTTGAGCCGAAGAAACTTGAGAAAACGACGGAACTTCAAGTGTGCGGGCATTGCCATGGCCAGCGGATTCCGGCTCAGGAAAATGCCATTCGCGAGGTGATGGAAAAGGGCGATCCTTACACCGCAGGTGAAAACCTCTCAAAATATTTCACGCCACTCAATATCACTTCCAAAGTCGGGACCTACAGTTTTGCTCAGCGGTTTTACCCAGATGGCACACCTCGTCTGACTGCCTATGAATACCAGGGCGTTTTGATGAGCAAGTGTTATCAGGCCGGGGAAATGACCTGTAACAGTTGTCATGACGTCCACAAGGGCCGTCAACAATCGCTCCTCACTGACGACATGCGGGGCAACGCCGGGTGTGTGCAATGCCACCAGGACATCAACGCCAGACTCACTGAACATACCCACCATAAAGCAGACAGTAACGGGAGTTCGTGCAATGAATGTCATCGCCCCCGGATCATCTTTGGGCTTTTGACTGCCAAGCGTACGCATCGCGTGCTGAATCCCAGTCCCGATAAAAGCCTGACGACGGATATGCCCAATGGGTGCAATATGTGCCACCAGAAAGAAAGTACCGCCTGGGCTTCGAAATACCTGACTGAGTGGTATGGTCCAGAACATGCCCTGACCGCTGAAAATCAAACCCACCCTGAAGCCAGCAAGTCAGAGATGGTTCGGGAACTGTTTAGTGTTGACCCGTCAGCCCGATGTGTGGCGGCCTGGGCGCTTGGCCAACCAGGGGCGAATGAAAACGGTGATGCTGCAAAATGGGCAATTCCGTTTTTGATTGAAGCATTGCGCGATCCGTACCCGGCGGTTCGATATTTTGCCTATGATTCGCTCAAGCAACTGACCCAGGATGAAAGCCTGAAATTCTTCTATCTGGCTGATTCCAAAGATCGTGAAGCTGTCATTGCCTCGTTTGTGGCCTGGTGGGAAAAATCCCCCAAACCAGATGCCCGGTATCGCCCAACGACTGTGCCACTCGATACCCTCTGGATGATTCCAGCGACTGAGCAGGCCAGATACAAAGCCAGCATTAACAAAAGTTTATCAATTGAAATCGGTGAATAAAAAAATCCAGAGTTCCGCCATCAGGCGGCCTTGTCATTTGAGAAAGGAAAATGTGTTTGTGGAAACTCAACTGATTGAAGTCTCAACCGGCGCCAAATTGTATGTTGCCAAAGCTGGCACGGGACCGGAACTGATTTTGTTTCTCCATGCTGTGGGCGGAGATCATTCGTCCTGGATGCCCCAAATCGAGGCGTTCCAAGATCGGTATACCTGCATTTCCTTTGATCAGCGCGGGCACAGCCGGTCTGAGATTCCGGAGATGCTTCTGGAACACATCAATGTCATGACCTTTGCTGAAGACGCCGCCGCCGTGATTGCCCATTTCGGCTTCCGTCGGGCGCACCTGGTTGGGCTTTCGATGGGTGGCGTGGTCGCGTTGAAAGTCTTTCGCCGGTTTCCACACCTGGTTCAATCCCTGACACTGGCCAATACCTGGGCCTTTCATCCGGAAGCCGAAGCCCGGATTGCCTTTATGCAGCATCAGTTGGAAGAAATGAGTCTTTCAAAAAGCTCGGAAATGCTCATTCCAGGGTTATTTGCACCACGGACAGCCCAGAAGATTATTGACCAGGCGATTCGGGTCGAAGCCGCCAAAGATCCAGATGTCTTCCTGGCCTCGTGGCAATCCATGTTCGGCGTTGATTTTCGTGATTTGCTGTCATCCATCAACGTCCCGGTCTTGCTGCTTGGTGGCACCGAAGACAAGGTTACCCCAACTGACCCGCTCCTGACTGAAATCTTTGCAAGGGTTCCAACGTCACAACTGGTGAACATTGACGGCGCCGGGCATTTCTCGAATCTTGATCACCCAGCGGAATTTAATCGGGCGCTGGGCGTCTTTTTGGGTCGTTCCCGAAGTCGAAGCGGCGCCAAAGCCCAGTTTCAGGCCAATCCAAATATCACGCTTGAAGCTGACACCGTGGCTCAAGGATTGATGGCCATGCTTTCGCAACGTGGCGTGGATTGTTTCTTTTCCAATTCCGGGACGGATTTCACCCCGATTATTGATGCCCTGGCGCGGTACCAGACCAGTTCTGAATTTAAGCTCAAGACGATTGCCATTCCCCACGAAAATACTGCGATTGCCATGGCCCACGGGCATTACCTGGTGTCAGGTCGCCCACAGGTCGTGATGGCCCACGTCAATGTTGGCACGGCAAATATGGGGCTGGGAATCATCAACGCCGCCCGGTCACGGATTCCAATGCTGGTCCTGGCCGGGAAAACGCCCTGGTACGAATCAGACGTTGAGGGATGCCGCACCAATTTTGTCCAGTGGGGACAGGATACCTTTGACCAGGGCGCCTATTTCCGTGAATTCACCAAATGGGATTATGAATTAAAAGGCGCCTTTAACCTGGAAACGATTGTGGATCGGGCCCTGGCGATTGCCGCCAGTGAACCTGCCGGTCCGGTCTACCTCACGCTTCCAAAAGAAGCCCTGTGCCAGAAACTCGAAACGCCATTTCAAATTCATCAAACCCCGCGTCAGCAACCAGCCGGGACTCAGGAACCAACCGCCGAAGCGCTTTCGGTGGCGGTTAACCTGATTCAGAACGCCAAATCTCCCCTGATTGTGACGGCTGATGCCGGTCGTTTTCGCGGTGCGGTTGAAGCCTTACTTCAGTTTTCAGAAACGTGTGCCATTCCGGTGATTGAGCACGGCAAACGCAATTTCTTTAATTTCCCGACTGAGCATCCGTTGCACCTTGGTTTTTCACCATCACCCTATGTTGAGCAGGCTGATCTGGTCATTGCGCTGGAATGTCCCGTTCCCTGGATCCCGGCCCTGTCCCAGGTCAAAACTCCGCCAACGTTGATCCAGATTGGGGTGGATCCGCTCTTTCAAGCCATTCCTATGCGCAGCTTCCCAGCCGATGTGGCTCTGGCCGGAGACCCGGCAGCCACCTTGCAGAAACTGACCAGTTTGCTCGGCCAGTGTGAGCATTTGGAACATCGCGCCCAACGCCGTGAAACCATTGCCGTGGAACACACCCGGATGGTGTCAGCCTGTCGGACGGCAGCGGCTGGTGATAGCTCGAAATCAGTGATTACCAAGCGGTTTCTGTCGTGGTGTATTGGGCAGGTGGTGGACGATGAAACGGTCATCTTCAACGAATACAACCTGGATCCACAGCTTGTTTCGCGCCGGTTGACAGATAGCTGGTTTGAAAATTCAGTGGCCAGCGGTCTGGGTTGGTCGCTTGGGGCCGCACTCGGCGCGCAACTAGCCAGACCTGAACTCACAATGGTTGTTACCCTGGGTGACGGGAGCTATTTATTCAACACTCCGCTTTCGGCGCACTATGTAGCCGCCGCCTACAATTTGCCGATTATTATTGTGGTCTTTAATGACAGCGCCTGGACCACCATCAAGAAATCCTATTTAGGTACCACGTCTGAACCCTGGGGTGTCAAAAATAACGCCTTCCCGCTGTGCAATTTTGATGTGCAAATCCAGTTTGAAAAACTGGCTGAGTCGTGTGGTGGCGTTGGATTGACGGTTTCTGAACCAGGAGATGTGATCGAAACCCTCAAACAGGCATTTCACATTTCCCGTCAGGAGCGACGACACGTCCTGGTCAATGTGCTTTGCGAGCGGGATTGAAACGTAAAAGGTTCCATCTTCAGGTGGTTATCAGTTCAAGACAGCTTTCTGGAATCCAGCCTGACGCTTCATCGCGGTTGGTGCACCACGCCCAGCCGAATTCAATCTTGTGAACAAGCAGGTTTTCTCCGTCGTGGGCCGTCAGTTCACGGGCGGTGTAATCCATCACGGTCTGGCCTGATTGCCCGTCGGCTTCGAAGGTATGTTTGGGTACCCAACCGCTTTTTCCGCGCTGGTCAGTGCACCAGATCCAGCCGGGAAACTCGGTGTCTTCCTGGCCAACCTGGATTGGTTCACCGGCCTGGAATGAAATTGGGTCAAGATATTGTGCCTGATAGGCTTTGATGACGATTGCCTGGGTTGTGGACATACATTGATGCTCCTCAGAAAAAGAAAAAAGGACAAAAAGGACAGAAGTTCGAAAACCCGGAACCCGGAACCCGGAACCCGGAACCCGGAACCCGGAACC
>DAOQNB010000381.1:0-6176 GCA_035335845.1 Acidobacteriota bacterium
ATGAGTGCAAGATGGCATAAACAGTCAGAGAAAAGACCTGAACCGCCGCCTGAAAACGGAACTCCTGGCGTTTATTTGATTGAGCGCAAACGCTCAATCTGGGAAGTGTTCCTTGATGACTGAAGAATAACCGACTTGCAAAGCGAGTTGGGTTGCCTGGGCATAAAACCCGGCGATAGTGCAAATGGCCAAAATAAAACCTGCTTGCCACACAATCAGGCTCCCCCTCCTCGGCTGTCAAGATTTTTTACAGAAGAGGTTTAACTTTTTTCAGCAAAGGGATGGAACTTTTTCAGCGTTTGATTGAAACAACAGATTTTCGACGCTTACCCAGCAATCCAAATGACAACCACTTCAGGTAGGAAGAAAAAACCTCGACAACTTGATTTTCAATCTTGATTTCCAAGCGGTTCAGTTCAAAATCCAGAAACTCTGCTTGAAATAATCCCTCTGGATTGAATATTCTTTGTGGTCTGTGTGTTCACTCAACTTCAACTATCCTCTTCAACCTGCATCCCGCTGTCCCTGGTTAACCTTGCTGCCTGGAATTTTGATTTGGAGCTGTTTCTGTGGCCAAGAGTATTGACGAACAACTCACCGATCTTGAGGACGACATCCGAAAACTCAAGATCGAATTTGACATCTACTTCAATGGTGGTCGTAAACGTCCACCATATGACACCCGTGACCGGGTTGAAGCGATGATCAAACGAATTGGCGATGACCGCTCAATGCGCTTTGGCACCCGGTACCGCTACAACACAATTGTCTCGCGCTATACGGCCTTTCGAGAGTTGTGGCGGCGTAGCCTCCAGGAGAAGGAGGAAGGCCGCGACCCACGCGCCCTGTATGAAGCTCAGGCGGCTGAACGCGCCCGCGCCGCCCAACAAAAAGACCTTGATTCCAGTTTTGGTAACGAACCTGAATTTGAACTCGATCTGGATAGCGCCTTTGATTCAATTCACGAAGACAAAGCCGCCATTTCATTCAAACCCGTCAAAGTTTCGTTTGACGACCCCCGCCACCAGGAAGAAGGCATCAAAAAACTCTATCAGAGTGTAATCTCGGCCAAACTCCAATGCGGCGAATCCATTGATAACACATCGTTTGACCAGTTTTATAAAATGATCGTCTACAACACCAACAAAATCAAAGCCACCAAAAACTGTCAGGAAGTCAACTTTTCGGTGGATGTTGAAAACGGTCAGGTCAAATTCAAAGCCGAACGCGGTGATACGTAGGAGGGGTCATCCCCCCATCACAATGTCTTTAATGATTTCCAGAAGTTCACGCCGTCGGAACGGGCGGGTGACGATTCCGCGAAACCCAAGTTCAAGGGCCTGGGTTCGCTGCGAATCCATCCCCATCCCTAAAATGCCAACCACTGGAATCTGCATTAACTTCAGGTTGGCCTGAAGCCGCCGAAAGACTTCAACTCCACCCATTCCAGGAATCTCCATATCAACCAGGATCAAATCAGGTGGCGTCCGTTCAGCCATCCGCAGGCCGGCATCGGCAGTGTTGGCCGTAGCAGTACTGTACCCTTCTCGTTTCAAGGTTGATTCCAGCATCCGTAAACTGTCTTCCAGGTCATCAATAATCAGGATAACGGGTGTCAGAGGTTTTACTTCACCAGTAATTCGACTGATTTGATGGGGACCACTGCGTCGCTCAGGCTCGAGGTTTCGTTCAACAATTTCTGCCGCTGGGAGTCGGACAAAAAAGGTACTTCCCTGTCCGGGTCCTTTGCTGGTTACATCCACACTGCCGCCGTGGGCTTCGGTAAACGATTTCACCAGTGAGAGGCCAATCCCAAGGCCGCCAAAGCGTCGGGTCGAACTGCCATCAGCCTGGCGAAACCGCTCAAACACAAAGGGGAGAAATTCGCTTTCGATTCCAATCCCGTTATCAGTCACACTGACTTCGACACCACCTGGCGATTCCTGCGAAGTCAGGCACACTACCCCGCTTTTTTCAGTAAATTTAATCGCATTCGTCAATAAATTCCAAAAGACCTGTTGCAGCCGGTTGACATCCGCATTGATTTTCGGGAGCCGGTCACTCAACTGCATCACCAGGTGAACACCTTTATTTTCAGCCATTTGCTTGACGGTTTGAACGGCTGATTGAATGGCAACATTGATATTGGTGAGTTCAAGCTCAAGCTTGAGCACCCGGTTTTCCACCCGCGACAAATCAAGCAAGTCATTAATGAGCTGTTTGAGGTTTTCAGCATTGTGGTGGATGGTGCTGATGCCTTCCTGTAATTCGGCATCAGCATACTGACTCACTCGATCAATCAAAACCTCAGACCAGCCAGTAACTGAAGTCAGCGGGGTGCGAAGCTCGTGTGATAAGGTCGCCAGAAACTCGTCTTTGAGACGGCTGGCTTCGCGAATGTCCTTCAACGCATCCTGCAAACTGGAAATCAACTGGGCGTTTTCAACCGCCACTCCAACCTGTCGGCCAATTGCATTGAGCAACTGGACTTCGGAAGGCGCCAGCATTTGCCCGCTCCGAAATCCAAAAACCATCACCCCCAGCACCCGATCTTTGGATTGCAAAGCAATGATCACCAGTGATTCAACTTCAAGCTGATCAATAATTTCCCGAAAAGGTTGCGCAAATTTCGCAAATTTCGCAGGCAAGGTCTCAAAAATCAACGGGTATCCGGTCGTCAAAATGGTATTCGCCAGGGTTCGATCCCGGCGGGCACGTTTAAAAATGGTCAATACCGCATCTGAGTGCTCGCCCTGGTACGAAACCAGACGCAACAATGGCGTCGCTAAATCAGATTTTTTGCCCAGTCGGGCCCGGCGCGGGTGGGTTTCATCCACCAGAACCACCAGCCCGGCATCAGCCCGGACCCCGGCAATCGCTTTTTCAAACGCACTTGAGAGAATCTGATCTATTTCAAGTGATTTGGTGATTTCTTCGGCAATCGCGTTGAGGGCAGAAAGCTCACGGTTTCGCTGCCTGATTTCCTGCTCAGCCTGTCGTTCGTGGGTGACATCGCTGACCACCATCACCATTCCCATTAACTGGTCGTTTTCATCCTGGATTGGGTCAATGGTTTCGCGAATAACGTGTCCGTCCAGATCAACAAACTCGGTTTGAACACTCACCTTAGTCTGTAAAACCTCAGAAATCGGATGATCATCCTGGAATCCATTCTTCGGAATGATCAAGTCCCAGGCACTGTGACCAACCATGGCCTCCGGTGTGTCAAGGCCACACAGCCGTGCCAGCGAAAGATTGGCCTGAACAACCCGCCCATCGGCATCCAGCAAGGCAACACCGTCGGTCATCGCGTTAAACGACGCCTGCCATTGTTGCTGACTTGCCACCACCCGTCGGAACAGACGGGCGTTCTGGATAGCCACGTTTAACTGAGCCGCCACTGTCCGCGCCAGATCAATTTCACTCTGCTGCCAGGTATGTGATTCCTGACAATGGTGCAAGCCAATTGAGCCAATCAGCTCCTGGGCTTGAAAAATCGGAATCATCACCAGTGATCGAATCCCGGCATGGTGCAATAAATCCCAGTGATCAGTCACCAGCCGATCCAACGAATGCGCATTGAAATCATTGATGATCAGCGGGGCTCGAAACGAACCAACTACTTTGATCCGGGTCTGGTTGATGATGGCATTGTTTTTGATTGAAGCAATGCCCGGTGCGCAATATTCGTGTTGAATTCCAGGCCAGAACTTTTCGCGTGCGGTAAACAACGAGATGGTACAGCGATCTACGCCCAGCGTCTTGCCCAACTGATGGACTACGTTTTCCATAATCGAGTCGGGGTCGAGTGACTCACGGAGCCCAGTCAGAATCCGATTGAGGGTGGCTTCGCGTTGCGCCTGAGCCTGGACGTGTTCAAACAACTGGGCATTCACAATCGCTTCGGCGGCCTGCCCGGCAAAAATTTCGAGCAGTTGGAGATCTTCCGTAGTAAACCCCGCCGGCCCGTTGGCCAGGTAAATGTATCCAATCACCTCACCTTTCATCCGAAGCGGGCACAACATCAGGTTACGAATTTTCCACTGCTTGAGAAAAGTGAGCGGCAAGCGCGAATCGTACTGGGCCTGGTTACTGAAATAGGGCATATCCGGGTGAGGGAGCCCGGAGGCCAGCGCCTCGCACTCATCTTCGCGCAACACGTCGGTCAGACTGACAATTGGCGTTTCCCCTGAACCTTGCCGATGCTCCAGATCACAGGCCTGATACATAAACCGTAACCGGGACAGCATTTCAGCCGGAACATTGTATCCAGGAGATTGGGCCGACAAATACCCGGTTCGTTTATTGAGCAAAGCCAGCACGCACATTTCGGCCCCCAGGCTCACCGCCACCCGCTGGGTCACCAGTTCAAATAATTCACGCAAATCAGTGTAGGAAGACAACACCCGTGACATTTCAAACAGGTTTGATAATTCTCGCCGGTTGCGTTCGCTTTCAGTAAACAACTGGGCATTGCCAAGCGCCACCGCCAGTTGACGGGTCACGGCCCGAACCAGGCTGATGTCGTCTTCACTCCACCCACGAGGTTGCTCATACTGGTGCAATCCCAAAAATCCGACGGCTTTTTCACCAACATAAATGGCACTATAGAGCGCGAGCTTGACCCCCAGCCGTTTTAAAAACGCTGACATCGGTGGCGCCAGCGGCAACCCGGCCTCGGCTTTGAGATAGGTACATTCATCATCCATCACAATCGGCTTGCCGCTTGACAGCACCCGCTGGAGCGTCGGGTTGTCGAGCACCGGAATCGGCATCTCGATGACGCTTTTCCAGGCCCGCGCCCGAAACTCATATCGGGCAAACGTTTCCATATCAGTGGCCAGACACTGGGCAATGTAACAACAATCGGCATCCAGGCTCGTCCCAAGCGCATCCACCGCGTGCTGCAACACCATGTCGGGATGAAGTTGACTTCCAATCGCCATCCCAATTCGATTGATGAGTTCTTCACGACGGGCCACCTGTTTGGCAGCATGTGATCGTTTTTCTGATTCATCAAAGGTCTGCACGCGCTGGATTCCAGCCGCGGCCTGATCTCCTACCTGGCGTAAAATATCAACTTCCCGCCCGCCAAAGACGTCCGGTTTTTGGCTTAAAAACATCAACACGCCCAGGGTTTTCCCTCGGGCCAGCAGCGGAATAATCGTGCATGAGGCAAATCCACGCTCAATCCAATCTGCCCGAACTGGAAAAAATGTCTCCGTTTGTAAGTTTGGAATAACCAGCGGTTGCCGCTTGGCCAGTGCCCGGCCACACAGGGCAAACCCGGCTGACAGCCATTGCCCAAACGTAAACCAGCTATGTTCGTGCAGCGCCTGGGAATGCAGCTTTAACTGACCCGACCGTTCATCAGCCAGCAACAAACTCGCCAGGTCAAAATCCACCAGGGTTCGCGTGAGATTGACAAGGAGCCGAAAGATTTCATCAATACTAAAGCTGGCATTGAGTGACCGGCTGATTTCATTGATCACATTGAGCCGGTGGACATCGGTTTCGAGTTCGGCAAAGTTCTGAGCCGCTTCAATCGAAGACACCAGATGATTGGTGGCCACCTGTATAAACCGCACCTCAGCCAGGGTCCAGGTCCGGAGACTCATCGTCTCAAGGATGACCAATCCCAGCAAGCGGTCTGCCGTCTGAAGTGGAAACACAATCAGACTTTGCTGTGCTCCCAACTTTCCCCACGGCAACTCATATCGAGATGGGGCAACATCGCTTTCCGTCAGCCCTGGATGCCAGATTGGGTGAAACCTGGTTCGAAACTCACGCAACAACGGAAACTGCCGGGTTTCAAAGATATTTCCCTGTTGAGTCAAAAGTGGCAACTCAGCCGTGGGCTGGGTCGCAAATGATACTCTTGCCTGCTCGTCAATAGCCTCAGCCGCGACTCTGGCAGACTGCCCTTCATCTTCCCAAATCAATAAGCGACAACAACTTACCTGGTATGCCCGTCGCAACCCTTCGACACACCGGGCCAGTACCTGCCCAATTGGAACCAGCGCCCCTAACGACACCGAAAAGTACTGGGCTGCCAGCTCAACATCGGTCAAGCGCGAAGGCTCAGAGAGGGATCTCAAATTGACAGGTGTCGGCATAGTGGTGGAATGAAGAATTGAGAATGAAGAATTGAGAATGAAGAATTGAGAATGAAGAAT
>DAOQNB010000382.1:0-4479 GCA_035335845.1 Acidobacteriota bacterium
CAAGTACCAAACCCGTCTTTCAGGACGACTGACCAAAAAATGAATCCCACAAACGTTTGGCCCAGGAGCGAACCGTATCCAGCCAGGAAACAGATGTGTGTTGAACCAGGAGGTGTCCGACCACGCGGCGAATGGCTGGGCTGCCATCGGCCATCATATTCCAACCGGGTTTCACTCGGGTGCCGAGACCTTCAAGCATCGAGGTGACACGAAACACATACACCAGTTCTTGCGGCAGATGCAACGGCAGATAGCCAAATGCGTTGCGAATAAAGCGACGTGTGGTTTCAATCCGATCTGCCGTGCTGATTCCTTGAAAATGCAGTTCCGCGATTTTGCGGGCGACAATCAATGCTGTTTCGCGGTTGGCCGCCGGATCCAGAATGCCCAACCGATACAGTTCATCCACCACGCCATCCACTTCGCCCCGAACACCAGCTAAAACCGTGGCCAGTAAACCATCGCGCATCGCCTGGGAAAGTTCCTGCACAATGCCAAAATCAAACAGGATGATCTCACCTCGTGGACTGACAAAAACGTTCCCAGGGTGTGGATCACCGTGATAAACGCCGTTGACCAAAATCATTTCGACATAGAGTTCAACCACCTGATCAACCAGTTTCAACGGGTCAAACCCTTGATGCCGAAGTGTTTCCAGCTCCGAGATTTTGGTTCCAGCCAGATATTCAAGCACCAGCACCGTCGGATGACAGAGTTCTGGCACTGTTTGAGGTACTTTGACGCCAGGCCGCGTTGCCAGAAGGCGAGCGAGCCGTTCAGCGTTGAGACGCTCGTGGTGAAAATCAATTTCTTCGAGCATTCCACGATGAACTTCGGTCACAACCTGTCGAAACAGCCGGAGAAACGCCTGGATGTCCGAGGTACTGGCCGTCAACCGGGAACATTGTGACTCCAGAACATTCAAAATCGCCTGAATCAGGGCGTAATCAATCCACACCAGCGGCTCAATACCAGGCCGAACCAGTTTGACCACCACGTCCCGACCGGCATACGTCGCCCGATGGACCTGCCCCATTGAAGCCGAAGCCAGCGGTTTTTCTGAAAAAGTGTCAAAGATCGCGGCCAGCGACTGCCCGTACACACCTTCCAATTCAGTGCGAACCAGTTCAAATGGCAACGGGTTGACACTGTCTTGCAGCGTACTCAACGTGTCGATATAGACTTTTGGGAATAAATCTCCGCGAGTACTCAGAACCTGTCCGACTTTGATAAAGCTCACGCCAAGGTGTTCAATTTTCTTGCGAAGAGTGATAGCGCGGCGTGCATGATGCGACTCGCTCCGGTTAAGTGGCTTTCCAAAAAACCAGTAGCGATGCACATCACGCCAGCATGAAAGAATCACCGGGGCCAGAGCCCAGATCACCTGGACTGCCCGCCGGGTAAAAACCAGACGTGAAAAGCGTCGGCGCTCAATTTCGATAGCCAGTGTCGAATGAACTTCAAGAGAGTGAATTGGATTTTGTTTTTTGAGAGGGGCAACCAAGTACGTTTTCCAGGCAGTTGCAGGACATCTTCTATTCGGCTTGATTCTAATGACTTAGATGGAATGTGACAAGTGAGAGCAAGAGCAAAGAGCGAAGAGCGAGCGAGTAAGGCGTAAGGAGCAAGTCGCAAAGAGTCACTCCTGGTTCTAACCTTGCGACTCACTCAGCCTTCATAAAAAATCCAGTCGGGAGCGCCCGGGCTGATTTGAGGCGGGAAGAAACCACCAGTGATGCTTCGGTGGGGCTGACCATAAAATAACCATGCGGTGATAATGCCTGATGGATTCGCCCCAGCGTCTGATGAATTCCGGTGTGATGCATCTGGCACAACACCTGCGAACACACAATCAAGTCAAATTGCCCCGGCAAAAACTGCCAGAGTTGAGCATCATAGAGATTGGCATGCCGAAATTTGACATTGCGCCGAACACGCCGATCCAGTTCCAGCAGACCAGTCGTGCCACCTGGAGGTGTCGAAAAAAACCGCTCGCGGAACTCTGCCTCCACATTGACCAGTTGTGAGTTGGGATAACGGCCTAAATTCGCTTCCATCAACAGTTTACTTGAAAGTTCAACCGCCAGGATTTCCACTCGCCAGTTTTCTCGATCAGTGAGCAGGCACTCAACCAGCATCGCCAGCGAAAAGGGTTCTTCACCGGTTGAACACCCGGCACTCCAGAGTCGCAATTTTCGGTCGTTTTGGCGGCGTTCGATCAAAGCCGGAAGCACCAGCGTGTGCAGTGCCCGATACTGCTCTGGATCTCGAAAAAAAAGTGTTTCGCGGCTAATCACGCCTTCCGCTACTGATTGGAGTTCGCCGCCTGATTTGACGGCCATCCGGCAATAGGTGATTTCATCCAGCCCCAGCCGTTGGGCTTTGCTGCTCACAACTTCCTGCAACATGGCGCGAAAGGCCGGTGTCAGCGCCCACCCATAGGTGCTCGACAACGTATTTTCCAAAGTCCGCAGATGAGGGTTGGCCAGCTTTTTTGCCATTGAATCAAAAAGTGAAGGAGCGAAAGAGTGAGAACGCGAAGGAGCGAAGTGTCAGTTCTCTATGTGCCACTGTCAACAATGAATCGCCAGAATCACTGAATTCTATTCCATTTCACGACTTCACTATTTCACGACTTCACTATTTGGCTCTGTCTGAAACCGATACCCAACCCAGGGTTCGGTCAAGATATAGCGTGGCCGGGAAGGGTCCGGTTCAATTTTCTTGCGCAACTGGCCAATAAAAACCCGCAGGTATTCGGTTTGCTCAACATAATTCCCGCCCCAGACTGCCGCCAGCAACGTCCGATGGGTCAGCACTTTGCCAGCATGGCGGAGTAAGTAAGCCAGTAAGTCATATTCTTTTGGCGTGAGGTGAACTTCCAGATGATTGATCAGCACGCGACGGGCTTCGAGGTCAATGACAAAATCACCTGCCGTCAAGGTTGTTTTGGGTTCGGTAACCGGGGTTGCCACCCGTCGGAGAGCAGCCCGGATTCGGGCCAGTAACTCATCAATGCCAAAGGGTTTGGTAACATAGTCATCTGCCCCGGCATCCAGCGCCTCAACTTTCGTCCGTTCATCACCTTTGACGGACAACACAATGATAGGGACAGTGGAAACCGCCCGGAGCCGTTCACAGAGTTCTAATCCGCCCATATTGGGCATTGACAGATCAGTGACAACCAGATCCGGCATCCAGGTTTTAAATACATCAAGCGCCTCGACGCCTTCAGCCGCAGTTCGGACTTCGTACCCACGCGCCATCAAGGCCCGTCGAAGGACGCGCGTGATTTGGGGTTCATCATCAACCAGCAGAATCCGTTTCGGTTCCGGCATTGTGCCCTGGTCCTTCCGGTTCATCATCACCAATTGGAATGGTGAAACTCACACAGGTGCCCTTCCCGCCATACCCGGCAGTCATCCAAATTTTCCCGCCGTGAGCTTCCACAATCCCCTGAGCAATTGACAACCCAAGGCCCAAACTGGTCGGATGCCCTGGTTCGTTGCCATGAGTTGAAGCCACCCGATAAAATTTTTCAAACACTTTTTCGTGTTCTTCAGCCGGAACACCAATGCCCTGGTCTTCAATTGAAATCTGGACGAATTCCCCAGGCAGGGTTTTGGCTGAAATAGCAATGGTGGTATCAGGTGGTGAGTACTTTGCCGCATTTTCAACCAGTGTGTAAATCACCTCAGCGAGAGCGTGCGCATCAACTCGCACCGATGGCAATTCCTCTGCCAGTTCCAGGATAATTCGATGCTGACGGGTTTGGGATTCAGCCCGATGGAGTGCTGCCGCGATGACTTCATCAACCGCGTTCCAGGTTCGGCGAAGCGAAAATTTCCCGGCTTCAATCCGGGCCAGACCGACCAGTCCTTCAATAAATCGGTTCAGCCGGTCGGTTTCTTCATCAATGATCTGCAGGAGTTCGTGCTGGCCTTCGCGATCAAGCGCAAATTCGGCGCCCGGTTCGGTTTCATCCAGCAGCGTCGTCACCGAAACCTTGATTGAAGTCAGCGGCGTGCGCAGGTCGTGGGTAACGGCATCAAGCAGGGCCGATTTGAGTTGTTCGCTTTGCCGGATGGCTTCGAGGTGGCTTTCACGCTCAAACGCCGCCTGGAGTTCGCGATAGAGGTGCTCAATTTCAAGTCGTCGGGTTTCGGCTTCCTCTGCCCGTTGCCGAACACTGGCTGACAGATGACCTGCCGTGACTGCCGTGACCAGAAAGGCCCCAAGCGCGACCCAGTTATCTGGATCGGCAATCGTGAAGGTTCGCACTGGCGGCAAAAAGAAGAAGTTAAAACTTAACATTCCAACCACTGAAGCGAGCACCGCCTGCCGCATCCCCCATACGGTGGCGACAAACAACACGACCAGCAACAGGGCCAGCGCCACGGTGGTGCTGTTGATGTGCTGGCGGATTGGCTCCAGCACAATCGTAACCAGCACAATACCGGCAATGGCGGCAATGTAGCC